>NZ_JAPSIW010000274.1 GCF_031178505.1 Streptomyces sp.
GGGGCCCGGCGGATGGCGGCCGGGCCCCGGCGGCCGGGGCGGTCGTGGCGGTGCCGGTCAGGCGCGGCCGGTCAGCTCGTAACCGGCGTCGTCGACGGCTGCGGCGACGGCGGCGTCGTCGGGGGCGCCGCCGGTGGTCACGGTCACCAGGCCGCCGGCGATGTCCACGTCGACGGAAAGGACGCCGTCGAGGGAGCCGACGGAGGTGGTGATCGCGGTACGGCAGTGGCCGCAGGTCATGCCGGAGACGGCGTAGACCGTGGTGGTGCTCTCGGCGACGGCGGTGGCCGTGGTGGCCTCGCCGGTGTTGGTGGAGCAGCTGTGGTCAGGGGTGCAGCAGGAGCCCATGGCTCTCTCTCCTCGTCCAGACGGCGGTAGGTACCCTTGGGGGGTATCCGTTCGTGATCCATATATACCCCCCGGTGGTATCGGAAGCAAGTGCCGTCCCGGCTTGACTTGATACCCCCCAGGGGTATGGTGAGGTGTATCGAACGGGCACACCCGCCACCCACGTACGGGAGAGCAGCCATGAACACCGGAGCGAAGATCACCGCCTTTGCCGCCGCGCTCGCCGCGACCTTCGGAACCGCGTACGGGATCGGCAAGGGCGTCGGCCCCGTCGCGGAACCGGCGAAGGCCGGCCACGGCGAGCACGCCGCCGCCCCCTCGGCGAGCGCGAACGCGAGCACGGACACGGGCACGGGTACGGGCGCCGACGGACACGCCGGACACGGCGAGGGTGACGGCGCCGCCGCGCCCGCCCACCTCCCCGGCGGCCTCCAGCTCTCCGACGGCGGCTACACCCTCGCCCTGGAGACGCCCACCACCACCGCCGGCCGCAGCGTCCTGAAGTTCGCCGTCAAGGACGCCGCCGGCCGGAAGGTCACCGCCTTCACCACCGAGCACGGCAAGGAACTGCACTTCATCGTCGCCTCGCGCGACCTGACCGTCTTCCGTCACCTGCACCCCGAGAAGGCGCCCGATGGCACCTGGATGACCGCCGTCGACCTGCCCGCCGCCGGCGGGTACAAGGCCTTCGCCGACTTCAAGCCGGCCGCCCCCGGCGCCAAGGCGCTCACCCTCGGCGCCGACCTCGCCGTCCCCGGCGCCTACGCGCCCCGGCCCCTCCCGGCCGCCGCGCCGACCGCGACCGTCGACGGCTACCAGGTCCGCCTGGGTGGCACCCTCGACCCCGGCAAGGCCGGTGAACTGCGGCTCACCGTCACCAAGGGCGGCAAGCCCGTCACCGACCTGGAGCCGTACCTCGGGGCGTACGGACACCTCGTCGCCCTCCGCCAGGGCGACCTGGCCTACCTCCACGTGCACCCGAACGAGGGCGGCCCCGGCCCGGACGTCTCCTTCACGGCGACGGCGCCCAGCGCGGGCACGTACCGCCTCTTCCTCGACTTCCAGCACGAGGGAAAGGTTCGGACGGCCGCCTTCACGGTGACGGCGGGCGCGAACGGGAAGGCTCCCGTCGAGGCCCCCGCGCCCGCCACGTCCGGAACCGGCGGTGACGGGCACGGTGCGCCCGGTCACTCGCACGGCTAGTCTGGTCATTGGACTAGACCTGTCGCCGTCTTCGTGGAGGAATGGGCTCGATGAGCAACCGTGCAGTCCTTGAGGTGATCGCCCTCGACGAGCAGGACGCGGTCGCCGCCCGGAACGGCGGCGCCGACCGGCTCGAACTCGTCACCGACATGGCGGCGGACGGCCTCAGCCCGTCCCCGGCCCGCTTCGCCGCCGTCCGGGCAGCCGTCGACATCCCGCTGCGCGTGATGCTCCGCCTCAGCGACGGCTTCGCCGCCGGGGACATGGACGCCCTGGTCCGCCGTGCGGCCGAACTGCGGGAGGCCGGGGCGGACGAGTTCGTCCTCGGCTTCCTCACGGCGGACGGCGCACCCGACCTGGTCGCCGTCGAACGGCTCATCGCCGTCCTCGACGGCTGCCCCTGGACCTTCCACCGCGCCATCGACCGCGCCGCCGACCGCGACGCCCTCCGCAAGAGCGTCGCCGACCTGCCGGGACTCGACACCTACCTCACCGCCGGCGCGGCCGGCGGCGTCGACGACGGTCTCGCCACCCTCACCGCCGAGGCCGCCCGCGCCGGCGAACCGGGTTACGAACCCCAGATCCTGGTCGGCGGCGGCCTCCGCCTCGACCACCTCCCCGCCCTCCGCGCCGCCGGACTCACCGCCTTCCACATCGGCGGCGCGGCCCGACCCGCCGGCTGGACCGCCCCGGTCTCCACCGAAGCGGTCCGCGCCTGGCGCGAGGCGCTGGACGGCTGAGGGGGCCGGCTCCGGCGGGCACGCGCGAAGATTTGTAGACGCCGCCCCGGGGGGCGAAAATCCGTGGTCGCCGCCCGCCCCGCCCCGTTAGCCTCCCGCGCATGGCCGATCCCACGCAGAGTCCGGGGGCCGTCGTCGGCGTGCCGCTCGTGCGGCGGCTCGTGGCCGCGCAGTTCCCGCACTGGTCCGCGCTCGACGTGCGCGAGGTCGAGTCGGCCGGGACCGACAACGCGATGTTCCGGCTCGGGGACGAGCTGGTGGTACGGGTACCGAAGGCCGCCTGGGCGGTACGCCAGGTGGAGAAGGAACAGCGCTGGCTGCCCCGGATCGGACCGCACCTGCCACTCGCCGTCCCCGAACCCGTCGGGCTCGGCGCCCCCGGCGAGGGCTTCGGCCTGCCGTGGTCCGTCTACCGCTGGATCGACGGCCAGGACGCCTTCACCGCCCCCGTCACCGACCTCGCCCACGCCGCCGTCGCCCTCGGCCGCTTCGGCGCCGCCCTGCGCCGCGTCGACGCGACCGGCGGTCCCCCCTCCTTCCGTGGCGGCCCCGTCACCGCGTGGGAGGAAGGCGCCATGCCCGGCGCGGTCCAGGCCCTCGCCGCCACCGGGGACCTCGACGCCGACGCGGCGACGGACGCCTGGGAGCGGACCCTCGCCCTGCCGCAGTGGCGCGGCGAGGCGGTCTGGGTCCACGCCGACCTGCTGCCCGGCAACCTCCTGACCCGCGCCGGCCGCCTCCACGCCGTGATCGACTTCGGCGGCCTCGGCACCGGCGACCCGGCCTGCGACATGATGGCCGCCTGGACGCTCCTCACCGACGCGACCCGCCCCCTCTTCCGCGAGGCGGCGGAGCTCGACGACGCCACCTGGGCCCGGGGCCGGGGCTGGGCCCTGTGCTGGGGCGTCGTCACCGAGAACCACTACCGCACCACGAACCCGGTCCTCGCCGCCGTCGCCCGCCGCACCCGCACGGAGGCCCTCGCCGACCACGTGGCGAGCACCTGAGCCGGCCCTGATCCCCGTCCCGGCCGCGCCCGGGCCGGTCGGGATCAGGCCCGACTGCTCCGGCCGCGCCCCGGGCCGGTCGGGATCAGATGCCGCCCAACTGCTCCGGCAGCGCCGCCGCGTGGACCACCGTCAGCCCCGACACCGCACGCGTCAGCGCCACGTACAGCCGCCGCAGCCCCGTCCGCTCGTCCGGTTCGCCGTCCACGACCGCCGCCGGCTCGTCCAGGACGACGTAGTCGTACTCCAGACCCTTCGCGAGCGAGGCCGGCACCAGCGTCAGACGCGACACGGCCGTGGTCTCCTCACCCGGCGAGAGGGACGCGAGCCCGGCCGCCGCCAGGGCCTCGGCGAGCGGCGCGATCCGCGCGTCCGCCGCGATCAGACCGATCGAGCCCTCGTGCTCCAGCGCCTCCCGGCACGCCGCCACCACCTCCGCGTCCAGAGCGCCCGGCTCCGTCCGGCGCACGGCGAGCGAACCGGGGTTCTCCCGCACCGACTCCACCGGCGCAAGCCCCGGCGACATGTGCGGCAGCAGCCGCGAGGCGTACGCGATCACCTCACGCGGCACACGGAAACCGGCGGTCAGTTCCTCCACCACCGCCTCCGGCTTCCCCAGGTGCGCCAGCGCCTGCGCCCAGCTCTCCGTCGCCCACGGCGTCGTCCCCTGCGCGAGGTCGCCGAGGACCGTCGCCGAACCGGTCGTGCACCGCCGCCCCACCGCCCGGTACTGCATCGGCGACAGGTCCTGCGCCTCGTCCAGGACCACGTGCCCCAGCGACTGCGTCCGCTCCACCAGGTCCTTCGCCTCGTCGATCAGCACCGCGTCCGCCGCCGACCACCGCGCCGACCTCACCCCGCGCGCCGGCTTCTCCCACAGCAGCAGCTTCCGCTCCTCCTCGTCGAGGAGACCGTCCGCGTGCTCGGCCAGGAAGTCCGCGTCGCCCAGCAGCCGCAGCACCAGCTTGGCCGGATCCACCGCGGGCCAGCAGGCGTTGACCACCGCCTTCACCGCCGTGTTCCGCGCGACCGCGTTCTGCACCCGGTCGTCGGGCGCCTCGCCGGCCTCCTCCATCCGGACGAGGACGGCGTGGGCGATGCGCTGCGGAAGTGCCTCCCGGGCCGCGCCGTACCGGATGTCCCGGTCCAGCAACTCCCGGACCATCTCCTCCAGTTCGTACGCCGGAACCCGCCAGCGCCGCGAACCGCGCACCACCATCAGCGGCTCCCGGGGCATCGACACGTGCGAGCGGAGCGCCCGCCGCAGCACCTCCGCCATCCGGGCGTCACCCTTCACGACCGCCGTCGCCGCCGCGTCCGTACCCCGCACCTCCACGTGCGCCACCAGGTCGTCCACCGTCGCCTGCTGCACCTCCAGCTCACCGAGCGCGGGCAGCACCTGCTCGATGTAGTGGAGGAAGGACCGGTTCGGCCCGATCACCAGCGTGCCCGTGCGGGCCAGCCGCTCCCGGTGCGCGTACAGCAGGTACGCCACCCGGTGCAGACCCACCGCCGTCTTACCGGTCCCGGGACCTCCCTGCACGCACACCGTCCCCGACAGCCCGGAACGGACGATCTCGTCCTGCTCGGGCTGGATCGTCGCCACGATGTCCCGCATCGGACCGACACGGGGCCGCTCGATCTCCGCCTGGAGCAGCCGGCTCGTCCGCTCCTGCTCGCCCGGGTCCGACAGGTGCTCGTCCTCGTACGCGGTGAGCTCGCCGCCCGTGTAGCCGAAGCGGCGCCGCAGCCCCACGTCCTGCGGATCCTTCCGCGACGCCCGGTAGAACGGCTGCGACACCGGGGCACGCCAGTCGATCACCATCGGCTCGCCGTCGGCGTCGTGGACGTGCCGCCGCCCGATGTAGAAGCGCTGCCCCTCCTGCGCGGTGTGCAGGTAGTCGAGGCGGCCGAAGAACAGCGGGGTGCCGGCGAGGTCGGCGAGGGCCTTGATCCGCTCCTCGATCTGCCGGCCGAGGACGAGCGAGTTGACCCAGTTCGCCGTGACGTCCTTGATGTCGAGCGCCTCCACGTCCTCGCGCATGGCGCGCAGGGCGGCGCGGGACGCCGCCAGGTGGGCGCGCTCGCGTGCGAGGGGGTCGGAGAGCGGGTCGGATGCGGACACGGTGAAGCCTCCGGGCGGTACGTACACGGACACGACGAAGTGGCCGCCGGTTTCCGACCGGACGGCGGCGCTCCACGGGCACGAGGCGGGAGGCGGGAAGCTGGCGAGTGTAGCCGCGGCCCCGCCGCGCGGGCCACCTGATTTCCCGCGCCCGCGCCCGCCCGCGCGCGCCCCGCGCCCTGCCCGCTCCCGGCCCCGCCCGCACCGGGCGGCCCCGCTCCCCGGAGCGAGCCCCTACCCGCCCAGCAGCTCGTCCGCGTCCACGATCCGGTAGGCGTACCCCTGCTCCGCCAGGAACCGCTGACGGTGCGCCGCGAAGTCCTGGTCGATCGTGTCCCGCGCCACCACCGAGTAGAAGTGCGCCTGGTGCCCGTCCGCCTTCGGCCGCAGCACCCGGCCCAGGCGCTGCGCCTCCTCCTGGCGCGAGCCGAAGGTGCCCGACACCTGGATCGCGACCGTCGCCTCCGGCAGGTCGATGGAGAAGTTCGCCACCTTCGACACGACGAGCACGCTGATCTCGCCGGTACGGAAAGCGTCGAACAGCTTCTCCCGCTGCGCGTTCGACGTCTCGCCCTTGATGACGGGCGCGTCCAGGTGCTCGCCGAGCTCGTCGAGCTGGTCGATGTACTGCCCGATGACGAGGATCTGCTGCCCCTCGAACTTCTTCACCAGCGCCTCGGTGACCTTCCGCTTCGTCGCCGTCGTCGCGCAGAAGCGGTACTTCTCCTCGGCCTCGGCCGTCGCGTACGCGAGCCGCTCCGCGTCGGTCAGGTTCACCCGCACCTCGACGCAGTCGGCGGGCGCGATGTAGCCCTGCGCCTCGATCTCCTTCCACGGCGCGTCGAACCGCTTGGGCCCGATCAGCGAGAACACGTCCGACTCGCGCCCGTCCTCCCGGACCAGCGTCGCCGTCAGCCCCAGCCGCCGCCGCGCCTGGAGGTCGGCGGTGAACTTGAACACCGGCGCCGGCAGCAGGTGCACCTCGTCGTAGACGATCAGCCCCCAGTCGCGGGAGTCGAACAGCTCCAGGTGCGGATAGACGCCCTTCCGCCTGGTCGTGAGGACCTGGTACGTGGCGATGGTGACCGGCCGGATCTCCTTCCGCGTCCCCGAGTACTCGCCGATCTCGTCCTCCGTCAGCGAGGTCCGCCGCACCAGCTCGCTCTTCCACTGCCGCGCGGAGACCGTGTTCGTGACGAGGATCAGCGTCGTCGCCTTCGCCTTCGCCATCGCGCCCGCCCCCACGAGCGTCTTGCCCGCGCCGCAGGGCAGCACGACGACACCCGAACCGCCGTGCCAGAAGCCCTCGACGGCGTGCTGCTGGTACGGCCGCAGGGCCCAGCCGTCCTCGGCCAGGTCGATCCGGTGCGCCTCCCCGTCCACGTATCCGGCGAGGTCCTCCGCCGGCCAGCCCAGCTTCAGCAGCGTCTGCTTGATCTGCCCCCGCTCCGAGGGGTGCACGACCACCGTGTCCGGGTCGATCCGCTCCCCGACCAGCGGCTGCACCTTCTTCGACCGGAGGATCTCCTCCAGGACCGGCCGGTCGGTGGTGGTGAGGACCAGCCCGTGCGCCGGGTGCTTGGAGAGCGTGAGCCGCCCGTACCGGGCCATGGTCTCCGCGATGTCCACGAGCAGCGCGTGCGGCACCGGATAGCGCGAGAACTCCACCAGCGCGTCCACCACCTGCTCGGCGTCGTGCCCGGCGGCCCGCGCGTTCCACAGGCCGAGCGGCGTCACCCGGTACGTGTGGATGTGCTCGGGCGCCCGCTCCAGCTCGGCGAAGGGCGCGATGGCCCGCCGGCACGCCTCGGCGAGCTCGTGGTCGACCTCCAGGAGCAGTGTTTTGTCGCTCTGGACGATGAGAGGTCCATTCACCTGTGATCGGGTCCTTCCGGCCTGGCGGGCCGTCCCGTGACGGCCAATCCTCCAGTGTGCCGGAAGCGCGCCGCTTGTCACGGCCGGGCGGCGCGGCACGGCCCCGGCCGGGGCGTCCTCGGGGGACGTTCCGGCCGGGGCCGTGGCGGGGTGACGCGGGAGGGGGTCAGCTCAGGGCGGTGAAGGAGTTCCAGCCCGTGCCGAGGGCCACGCGGATGTCGTAGCCCGCGCCGGTGGACGGGTAGAGCCACAGGGCGCCGGCGGCGTCGCGGGCCGTCAGGTCGGCCAGGCCGTCGCCGTTCACGTCGCCGGGGGAGACCACGGCGGTCATGCCCTGCCAGCCGGAGCCGACCGGGACGGGACGGGTGAACAGGGCGCCGGACTGGCCGGTGCCGGGGTAGAGCCACAGGAGGCCGTCGGTGCCCCGGCCGATCAGGTCGGCGGTGCCGTCGCCCGTGACGTCACCGGCGCCGGCGAGCGTGTCGAGGGTGTTCCAGTTCGTGCCGACCTTGATCCGGCTCAGGAAGCCCTCGCCGGTGCCGCGTCCCGGGTACAGCCACAGGTCACCGGTGGCCTTGTCGCGGGCCAGCAGGTCGCCGCGGCCGTCGGCGGTCAGGTCGCCGGCGCCGATCACGGTGTTGTAGGCGTCCCAGCCGCCACCGAGGTCCACATCACCGGTGGCGTGCAGCGCGTGGAGCCGGCCGCCGGAGATCTTGAGGGCGGTGCCGTCGGCGCCGTCGGTGAGGGAGGACGCCCAGATCACGGTGTCGGTGGGCCGGAGCGGGTTGCCGAGGGCGTGGAAGCCGATCGG
>NZ_JAPSIW010000275.1:0-5196 GCF_031178505.1 Streptomyces sp.
CGCAGGATCAGAATGCCGGTGTCCACGGAGGTCAGCCGGCCGCGTGGGCGCCGATGACGCTCTGCGCGTACACGACACCGAGGCCGTACGCGCCCGCGTGGGCCTTGACGATCTCCATGACCGCGCCATACGTCTCCTGGCGCGCCCAGTCGCGCTGCAGCTCCAGGAGCACCTGCACCCAGGTCACCGGCACGGCACCGGCGGCGATCATCCGCTGGAGAGCGTGCTCGTGGGCGGCCGGGCTGACGCCGCCGGAGGCGTCGGTGACCACGTACACCTCGTAACCCTGCTCCAGCGCGGAGAGCGCGGGCAGGACGAGGCAGACCTCGGTCCACAGACCCGACAGGATGATCTTCTTCCGGCCGGTCGCCCTGACCGCCGCCACCAGCGCCTCGTCCTCCCAGGCGTTCATGGTCGTACGGTCGATGATCTCGTTCTTGGGGAACACCTCGGCGAGCTGCGGCAGCAGAGGTCCGGAGAACGACTCGGCGGCGACCGTGGTCAGGACGGCCGGAACGTCGAAGGCCCGGGCCGCCTTGGCGAGGCCCACCGTGCTGTTGATGATCGCGGTGCGGTCGCCGCTGCCGGTGCCGAAGAACATCTGCGGCTGGTGGTCCACGAAGAGCATGACGGCGTTGTCGGGCGTGAGGAGGTCCGAACTCGGAGCGGCCTGCACCTTGTTGATGTCGAACATGAGGGGTCCTTTCGAAGCGATCGCTACCGTGCCGCCCCGTGTCTCCGGCTCGGCACACCCGAAAGCTACGACCGGCCCGACCGGCCGACTTTCCTCCCCGCGCCCAGGGCGTGGCATGACAGCGCACTACCCGAGCGGGGGATTCGCGTCCCCGACCCGATCCCTCGGCTCTGTGGACGGGGCGGACAACGTGGGCAGTTCCTCGTCCGGCGGCCGCCGGTGCCAGGTTTCGACCGAGGGCCGCCGGAAGGAACGGGTTCGGGGTGAGCCATGCATGGAGCCCAACCTCGTCGGCATCGGGGAGGACCTGCACCTTGCCGAAGGTCCCGGGTCGTGTGGCAAGTCCGGCCCCATTGCTCACGGAAACAAGCCAGGACATCCAAGAGACACGAGTCCCCTGGGGTAGCTACGGCCCTTCATAGAGTCCGTAGCCGCCTTCGCACGCCAGTCTCCAGGCGCTCCACCAGGCCCCGTCCGAACACCTCCGCTTCATCTCAGCGGCGGCCAGCCGCACCGGGCGGCCAGGGAGCTCATAGGGCGAGCGCGTGGGCCGGGATGGTGATCGCGGCGAGGACGGCGACCAGCACGAGGTAGGTGGCACGCCAGTCCAAGCGCTCGGCGAGGGCAGCCGTGAGCGGGGCGAAGACGGTGGGGGCGAGGCCGCCCGCAAGGGAGACGATCGTGAGGGCGCGGATGCGGTCGGGTCCCCACCAGCGGGTCACGGCCGCGAAGGCGGGCTGATGGAAGGTGGCGGCCATGGCGATGCCGGCGAGTGCCCAGGCGGCGTAGAACAAGGGGGGTGGGGGCTGCGGCCAATGCCAGTACGGCCACGACCGCGAGGACGGAGCCCGCCGTCATGACGAGGCGCGGGCCGCGTCGGTCCAGGATTCTGCCGATCGGAACGCTCGCCGCTGCCGAGACGAGGAGAGCCAGGGAGAACGCGCCCGTGCTCGCACTCGCGGACCAGCCGGTGTCGGCGGTGATGCGGGACAGGACGACCGGGAAGGCGTAGTGAGCGATCCCCCAGCCGGTGATCTGGGTGAGACAGAGGGGGGCAGTACGGCGCGGGGCCGTGACCGGTCCCCTGTTCCGGTCGCGGCCCCGTCCGAGCGGGTCGTCAAATCGGCCATCAGCCGCAGGAGGGAGCCGGGGTGGTGGTGTCGAGCCGGATTTGTGCCGTGGTGCCCCAGCCCCGTCACGTCCCGGGTGAAGCCCGGCACGAGCTCGACCGTGGCCGGCGCGACCTTGAGGTACACCAGCAGCTTGTCCTGCCGTCCGGTGACGCGGGCGAAGTTCCGCAGCCGCTGGTAGGCGTCGTACTGCTTGCGCTCGACCTTCGTCACGCTCTCACCCATCCCGAGCAGCGTCTCGTCGACCACGGCGGCCAGCTTCGCCATGGCGTCGGTCCGTCGGCGCGGTGACGCTCCCCGCTCGCCGCGCCGACTCCGCCTCCGCGTCCCGCTGGCTTGGGCAGCGACCGACGCGACGGTCTCCAACGCGGTGTGGTGCTCGCCCAACATCGTGTAGCGCACCAGATCGATGGACCTCCGGTGCTCGCGCACCGCGTGTACGGGGACGACGGCAGCCGATCATCCCGGGCACACACCCGCAGGGCCGTACTCCTGACCGAGCCAGGAAAAAGGCGCCACGCCACCGCGACAAGGGCGGATCAGTACCGCCGGGTTCCGGCAGTGAGCACGGCTCACACGCGTGCGCCCCGGTCGGGAAAGGGGTCCTTCCCGACCGGGGCGGCGGTGCGGTTCGCCGGCTGTTCCCCTACCTGGTCGCGACCCGCAGGAAGGTGACCGAGTGGGCGGGGAAGGTGTACGTGAAGGTCCGCCCGATGCCTTCCAGCGTCGACGTTCGCGGCCGGATCGGGTGGGCGTCGGCGGTGTTCACCGCGTCCGGCGCGCCCTCGAGGGTGGTCACCCGGGCCGTCGGGGCGACCTTGGAGGTGCCGAGGTCGATGCTCGTGCGGGCCGCGGCTGCCTGGGCGTTGACGACCTTGACGACGAGGTCGCCCTTGTCCCGGGTCACCACCTGCCGGAAGGGCTCGGCGGCCTTGTCGTCGGTGAAGGAACCCCACTTCTGCCCGTCGAGGTAGAGGGTGACCTGGCGGCCCCGCACCTGGACGCGGATGTCGTAGGTGCGGCCCGTCTCGATGGTGGTGGGGTGCTCCAGCAAGGTCTGCTTGCCCCCGTCGACGGCCTTCTCGACGGCGGATCGGGTGTTGCCCCAGCCGCCGAGGTTCCACCAGTAGTGGTTGCCGGTGCCGCGTACGCCGAAGGCGACCAGGAACCCTTCCTTGCCGGACTTCTTCGTGGCCTTGACCTTCAGGTCGTAGTCGTGCCAGCCCGGGTCGCCCGCGGTGACCAGGGTGTCCTCGGCGGCCTCGTCGGTCTGGACGTACGCCCCGTCCTGGACGGCCCAGGTGCCGCGCCCGGCCGCCGGCGTCCATCGGGAAGCCCCGGTGGAGAAGTCGTCCTTCAGCAGGGTGGCGCCGTCCGCCGCGGTGACCTCGACGTCGTCGTAGGCGGCGCTGGTGGCCCAGGTCGACAGGCCGACCGCGCCGGTGATCGGTCCGGAGACGGAGGGGGTGACCGAGGCTCGGCTCGGCACGACCCGGTCGCCGGTGTTGTTCATGAACAGCTTCTGGACCTCGTAACTGGTGGAGCCCCAGGAGCGGTTGTTGTCGAACCAGATCATGTCGGGCCGCCACTGGTTCTTGTCCACGTCGGCGAGCAGCGGAGCGTACGAGGCGAGCTTGACGACGTCGGCGTTGCGCTCCAGGCCGGTCATGAACGCCGCCTCGGACAGGGCGTTGGCGAAGCGGTTGTCGCGGGAGGCGTACTCGCCGAGGAAGACCTTGGGCCCGTTGCGGTCGTAGGAGTCGTAGCGGTCGTTGTTCTCCAGGAACCACTGCGGGGAGTTGTAGTAGTGCTCGTCGACCATGTCGACGCCCGCCCGGCGGTTGAGGTCCCACAACCGGTCGAAGGTGGCGCCCTCGGAGGCGGGTCCGGAGTTGGAGACGATCGTGATCTCGGGGTGCTCGGCCGTGATGGCCTTGCGGAACTCGGTGAAGCGGGCGAAGAAGGCGTCGGGCAGGTTCTCCTCGTTGCCGACGCCCAGGTGGGTCAGGCCGAAGGGCTTCGGGTGGCCCATCTCGGCGCGCTTGCGGCCCCAGGTGGAAGTGACGGGGCCGTTGGCGAACTCGATCAGGTCCAGGGTGTCCTGGATGTGCCGCTTCAGCAGGGCCGGGTCGTCGGTGGCCTGGTTCTGCCCGCAGCCGGTGACCAGGGCAGGCACGACGGGCAGCGGCATCGCGCCGATGTCCTCGGCGAACTGGAAGTACTCGTAGTAGCCGAGGCCGTAGCTCTGGTGGTAGCCCCAGAAGTTGGCGTTGACGGCCCGCTGCTCGACGGGGCCGATGGTGTCCTTCCACTGGTAGGAGCGGCGGCGCTCCCAGTCCGGGGCCTCGTAGGCGTGGTGACTGCCGGTGTTGACCAGGCAGCCGCCGGGGAAGCGCAGGAAGCCGGGGTTCAGGGCGGCGATCTTCTCGGCGAGGTCCTTGCGCAGCCCGTTCGGGCGGCCCTTGTAGGTGTCGCGGGGGAAGAGCGAGACCATGTCGAGGCGGAGGGTTCCGGAGCCGGCGGCCGTCACCGCGAGCCGACCCGCGGTGGTGGTCACCTTGGGGACGAGCGTGCCGGTGTACTTGGTCCACCGGTCGCCGCGCACGGTGATGCCGAGCGGCGCGGTCAGGACGGTGCCGTCGGCGGTGCGCAGGTCGGCCGTGAGACGGGTGCCGGCCGGATTGTCCGTGCGCGCCCAGACGGAGAAGTCGTACCGCCTGCCCTCCTTGAGGGCGATGCCCGCCCCGTAGCCGCTGTTGACGACGCCGAAGCGGCCGGTGGTGCCGCCCGTGCCGGCGAGGTCGACGCGCAGGTGGTTGCGGTTGCGCTCGTTGAGCCGCTCGGCGTCGTCGACGACCTTGAGGGTGCCTGTGGCGCCGCCGGACGCGGTCTGCTGCCAGGCGGTCAGCGGGGTGTAGGACCGGTTGTCGGCGGGGCCGAACTCGAAGGAGCGGTTCTGTACGAGCTCGGCGTAGAGGCCGCCGTCGGCCGCGTTGTTGATGTCTTCGAAGAAGACGCCGTACATGGTGGGGTCGATCGCCGGTCCCGTGCCGGCGGCGTCGACGGAGAGGGTGTAGTCGGTCACGGCGGGGTCCGCCGCCGCCGGGGTCTGGGTGAGGAGGCCGGCTGCCAGTGAGGTGGCCAGCAGGCCGCCGGTGAGGACACCGGCCTTTCTGGTGGTGCGGGTGCGTGGGCGCAAGGCGGCTCTCCTTGGGACGGAAGGTGCTGGGACGTCGTCGTGCTCTCTGGGGGCGGTGCGGTGGGGGCGGAACCCGGGGCGCTCGTCGGTGCCCGGGTCCCGTGGCCCGGGGGGCGGGTGTGCGTCGCCGCAGGGGCCGTCGCGGGGCGGCACGCCCCCGTACCGGCGTGCCG
>NZ_JAPSIW010000275.1:5206-8108 GCF_031178505.1 Streptomyces sp.
GGGGGGCGGGGGGGGGGGGGGGGGGGGGCGGCGGGGGCGGGGGGGGGGGGGCCCGGGGGTCGGGGGGGGGGCCGCCGCCGCGCCGTCGTGGTCGCACGGTGGCCGAGTCGCGGGGCGGGCGTCCGGGCCGTGCTCGCGTGTGAAGGGGCGGCCCGAAAGGTGGGGTTCGGGGGAGAGGGGCGCGGTCAGTCGGTGGTGGCCACCGCAGCACGCCCCGACGACGTGCCGAAATCAGCACCCACCGTGCACGCCTCAGCAGCATGACGATCGACAGGGCCGGAAGGGACGCGTGTGGTCACGATGTGATCTCTCTCGTCACGACGGAAGGGGGCGACCGTTCACCCCCGCAGATTGTTAACGCTCACATTTCATTTGGGCAAGAGTCCGGCACGGTTCTTTCGGATATTCGGGAACGGACACGAGGACGGGTCACACACCCGGAGGCAGGATCACGCCGCCCTCGGCGCCGGCGCGCGCACGGGACGGACGAGCCCGGCCCGCGAAGTCACCCCAGGAAGGGCCGAATGAAGGACGAGGTCGAAGCCGCACGACGGAGGTGAGGCACCCGGGATGGGCGCGGCCACGGGAACGGTACGGAGCACGGGGCGCCGCCGCGACCGCCATGGCGGTGAGACTCGACCCCGACCGTCGGGGGGTGGACGCATGATGAGCGCTAACAGAGCGCTGACAGAGCTTGTCCCGGGGGCACGTCCGTGGCCCGTTCTCGGCAGCGGACACCTCACGGCGACAGGAGCGGGGCCGCTCCTCGGGTCTCCTCGCAACGACCCCGGCGGTGGTCGCGGATGACGACGTCGAGGGGGCGCCGACGATGTCCACGGAGAAGACGTGGTCGCCGGAGACACGGACTCGGCGAGCGGCCGGTTCACCGGGGGAAGCAGCGGGCGATGAAGTCGTTGCGGAACACCCCCCTCGGGTCGGCGTCCGCCGTCAGCCGCTCGAAACGGTCGTAGGAGGGGTAGAGGCCGCGCAGGACGTCGGGCTCCGTGACGAAGAGCTTGCCCCAGTGCGGCCGGGCCGCGAAGGGGGCGAGGGCTTCCTCGATCACGTACAGGGCCTTCGTCACGGCGGCGGTGTCGGGCAGCCAGGTGAAGTGGAAGGCCACGGAGTGCCGTTGATGGACCGGACTGAGCCAGAGGCCGTCCGCGGCCACGCTCCGGATCTCCCCCACCCGCAGATGGGGGGCGAAGGCGTCCCGTACGGCGTGCAGGGCGTCGAAGGCCGCGACGGCGTCCTCACGGGCGACGAAGTACTCCGACTGCAGTTCGTCGCCGCTGCTCGGGGTGTGCTCCAGCCTGAAGTGCGGCAGCCGGAACGGCGACGGGCCCGGCAGACCCAGCTGCGGGGTGCAGGAGTCGGCCGGCATGCCGGGGACGGGGTGTCTCGGGCCGTCGGCCCGCACGGCACCGAGCCACCGCGCCGGCCCGTCCGCCGCCCCCGGGTCGTCCGCGCGCCGCTTGAGCCACACCTGGTCGATCAGGTCCCCCCTCCAGCGCGTGAAGAGGCTGACGCTGTACGCGGCAGACATCACCTCGTCGAAGGCGCCGCGGAGGGCGGTGACGGGCAGGTTCTCGTAGACCCACTGCCGGACGTCGAAGGCCGGCACCAGGTCCAGCGTCAGCGTGGTGACGACGCCGAGGGCGCCGAGGGCGACCACGGAGCCCTCGAAGTGCTCGTCGCCCCGTTCCGTCGTCACCGTTTCGCCGGAGGCCGCTATGTACGTGACGGCCCGTACGGCGGAGGCGAGGGTGCCGTTGCCGTCCCCCGACCCGTGCGTGCCGGTCGCACAGGCTCCGGCAATCGAGATGTGGGGCAGCGAACCGAGGTTGTGCAGGGCGAGTCCGGCCTCGTGGAGGAGTCCGGTGATCTCCCCGAAACGGGTTCCGCCGCTCACCGTGACGGTGCGGGCCCGCCGGTCGATGTCGAGCACACGGGGCAGGCCCGCCGTGGACACCAGGTCCCCGGTGGTGTCGGCGATGGCGTTGAAGGAATGGCCCGTCCCCAGGGCTCGTACGGCCCGGGAGCCGGCCACCAGCTCCTGGAGCTCCTCGACCGTGGCGGGGATCCTGAGGCGCTCCGCGCCGAAGGTGATGTTCCCCGCCCAGTTGGTGGTGGTGTCACTCATGTCCATCCTCCGAAGAGGGACCCGTGTCCCCCGGTCCGTGGGCCGCGGATGCCCGGACGCGGTCCCGGCGCCGGAAGCGCGGTCGGTCCCCCCACCCTGGCGTTCGTGATGTCGAACATCGTTCCTGATCTCGGTCACCGCAGGCTAGGAGCGCCTCTCCGGGCGGTCAAGGCCACTCCCGCTCGGTGGATCCCGCTGTGGCGCACGCCCGTTGACATCGCCGCGCGGCGCTTCGTACTGTCGCGGCAAGATTTCGAACGCAGGCCGAAATATCGAACGACGGGAGCCGCCGCCGTGCGTATCACCCGGATCAGCACCCATGTCGTGGGCACCCCCTGGCGCAATCTGACGTACGTCCAGGTCCACACCGACGAGGGGCTGACGGGCGTCGGGGAGACCCGGATGCTCGGTCACACCGACGCCCTGCTCGGTTACCTGCGGGAGGCGGAGGTCAACCACATCGCGGGCTCCGACCCCTTCGCGGTGGAGGACCTCGTACGCCGCATGAAGTACGGCGACTTCGGCCGGGCCGGTGAGATCGTGATGTCCGGGATCGCCGTCGTGGAGATGGCCTGCTGGGACATCAAGGGCAAGGCCCTCGGCGTGCCCGTCTGGCAGCTGCTCGGGGGCAGGGTGACCGAGCGGGTTCCCGCGTACGCGAACGGCTGGTACACCACCGAACGGACCCCCGAGGCGTACCACGCGGCGGCCCGCGAGGTCGTGGCACGCGGCTACCGGGCACTGAAGATCGACCCCTTC
>NZ_JAPSIW010000276.1 GCF_031178505.1 Streptomyces sp.
GTTGGACGGAAGCTGCAGCGACAGCTGCGAGAGGTCGTCGGCCGAGGCGCCCGACTTCCCGAAAAGCCCCTTGCCGTAGCGGAAAGCGGGCCCGAGGAGCGGGGCGAGGCCGCCGCCCGCGGCCCCGATCAGCAGATCGGACGGGCTGGTCGGCTGGCACTGAACCGTGTTGACGGCGTACGTGTAGCCCGCTCCGATGGCGGCGTCCGTCACCGCCGCCACCGCCAGGGCCCGCCCCCCGGAAAGACCGAGCGAGGTGGCGAGGCCCATCCCCGCGGGAGCGAGGAACCCGGCGCCCGCGCCGATCACGGCGCCCTTGGCGGTGGCTCCCGCGAAGTCCCCCCAGTCGAAGTCGTCCTGATGCGTCAGGGCGTAGACCCCGCCGCCGATGACACCGCCGATGGCACCGCCGATGCACCACGGGCACGCCCCGGACGGGTCGGCGAGGTTCGACGGGTCGTTGTTGACGTACGCGTAGGAGGACTTGCTGGAGTTGTCCAGGGCCGCCGGGACGGGGTCCTGCGTCGTGAAGCGGCTCTGTTCGGTGTCGTAGGAGCGGGCGCGCAGCAGGAGCCGGTCCGGCAGGTACTGGTCCTTGTACTGGCCCGTGTACCCGAAGATGCTGGTCTGGCCCCCGCTGACGGTCGCCTTGCCCGTGGACTCGCCCCAGGGGCCGTAGGCGTAGCGGTAGTTGTCCTTGCCCGCCGAGTCGAAGACCGTGCTGATGGAGTTCTGGCGGTCCTGGGTGAAGTGGAAGGTGCCCTTCGTGCGGTCCATGGACCGCGCCGTGCCGTCGGGGTCGTAGCGGTAGTCCGCCATCAGCGCACCGGCGCTGTCGGTGTCGGTGGCCAGCTGCGGCAGCGGGTTGTTGATGTCCCAGCGGGAGGTGCGGGCGAGCTTGCTGTTCTTCTGGCTGACCGTACGGTTGCCGTCCGCGTCGTACAGGAACGCGTAGGCGTCGGAGCCGACCTTGGCCGTCTTGACCCGGCCCAGCGGATCGTAGGTGTAGGTGTCGGCGCCGTCCTTGGTCTGGTTGCCGTCCGCGTCGTAGCCGAACCCGGTGGTCGTCGCCCCCTTCTTCGCGGAGCTGAGCCGGTCGGCCTCGTCGTGCTCGTACGTCGTCGTGGTGCCCGACGCCTTCGCGGACGTGAGGTTGCCGACCTTGTCGTACGTGTACGTCTCTCCGCCGGCGCCGGGCAGGCAGGACGCGGTGCCCGTGTCGGTGCAGGCCCGCTTCATCCGGCCCGCGCTGTCGTACGCGTACCGCGAGGGCTTGCCGCCCTTGGGGGTGTCCGTGATGATCCGGCCCGCGTCGTCGTACGCGAAGGAGTTGCCGCCCGACGGGGTCGTCAGGGAGGCCAGGCGGCCCACCCGGTCGTAGGAACGGCTCTCCGTGCGTGCCGTCGTCGTCGGCAGCGTCACCGAGGTGAGGTTGCCCGCCTCGTCGTACTGGTAGCCGGTGTCCTTGCCGTCGGTCCGCTGGGTCTTGACCCGGCCGGTGTCGTCGTAGGTGTAAGAGATCGCCCGGCCGTCCGGATAGGTGCGGGACTTGAGGGTGTCGTCCGTGTTCCACCGGTAGGTGAAGGGCTTGGCGACGCCCGGCGACGTGATCGTCTCGACCTTGTCGTCGTTGTCGTACGTGAGCGTGCGGGTGCCGGTGGCGTCCTTGACCGTGAGGGGACGGCCCGCGTCGTCGTAGGTGTACGACTGCGTCGGCGTGCCGTCGGAGTAGGTGACCTTGGTCGGCAGGAGCCGGGCGTCCACCGTCGTGGTGATGGTCTGGCGGCGCGCGTTGGTGACGGTGGTGCGGTTGCCCTCGGCGTCGTAGGTGTAGCCGACGGTCTCGCCCCGTGGGTTGGTGACCGACGTCATCCGGCCTTCGGCGTCGTAGCCGTACTTCGTGACGTGGGAGTTCGCGTCCTTGCTGGTCTCCAGGAAGCCGGCCTTGCCGTAGGCCGGGTCCGTGGTGCCGCCGTCGGGGTGGGTGACGAGGTCGACGCGGTTCAGCGCGTCGTAGGCGTAGACCGTCGGTTTGTTGCCGGGCTCGGCCACCGCGGTGACGTTGCCGACCGCGTCGTGCTCCGCTGTCGCCTTGTGCCCCAGCGGGTCGGTGACCGTCGTGGCGTGGCCCGCCGCGTCGTAGCCGTACGTCCAGGTGTACTCGGCGGGATCGGCGCCGGTGGCGTTGCCGCGCGGGTCGACCGACGTGGCGAGGCGGCTGTCCCCGTCGTAGGTGTAGGTGGTGCGTTCCTTGGCCGGGGAGACCTCGGCGGTCAGGTTGCCGTCGTCGTCGTACTCGTACCGGGTCACGTGGTTCGACCACGTCTTCGAGGACTCCAGGCGGCCCTCGTCGTCGTAGGCCAGCGTGGTGCCGTGGCCGAGGCCGTCGACCGTGTTGGTGACGGAGCCGTTGTCGTCGTACTTCACCGAGCGGGTGTGGCCGAGCGGGTCGGTCGTCGACAGCGGGCGGTCGTCGGCGTCCCAGGTGAAGGCGCTCGTCCTGCCCTGGGGGTCGGTGACGGACGTGCGGTTGCCGACCTTGTCGTAGCCGAACTTCCAGGTGTGGTCGGCCTGCTGTGCGCCCTCGGTGTTGCCGCGCGCGGTCACCATCCGCGACTGGCGTCCGGCCTTGTCGTACTGGTACGAGGTGGTGCCGCCGGTGCGGTCGGTGACCGACGCGACGCGGCCCGCCTTGTCGTAGCCGATGATCCGCTTCTTCCCCACGGGGTCGGTGACCTCCGTCGGGCGGCCCGCGTCGTCGTACGCGTACGTCGTGACGCGCTTGGCGGCGTCGGTGCGGGTGAAGAGGCGTCCGGCCGGGTCGTAGTCGTACGCCGTGACGTTGCCGCGCGCGTCCGTGACGGTCTTGAGGCGGTCGGCCGTGTCATAGGTGTAGGCGGTGGTGTACTTGGCCGGGTCCGCGCCGGTCTCGTTGCCCCGCGGGTCGACGGCCGTCTTCAGGCGTCCGGACGCGTCGTACGTGAAGGTGCTCCTGCCGCCCTCGGGCCTGGTGACGGACGTCAGGTTGCCGTCGTCGTCGTGGCCGAAGCGAGTGGTCTTGCCGAGTGCGGACGTGGCCGTCTCGACGAGGCCCGTCGTGGCGTCGTAGCCGTAGGTCACTGGTTTGGTCAGTGGTCCGTCGACCGAGGTCAGCTGGTTCTTCGCGTTGTACCCGAAGACCGTCTTATTCGACTCCCCGTCCGTGTGCGACTCGACGTTGCCGGCCTTGTCGTACGACCACGTCTCGTCGGAGGCTCCGGAGGAGCGGCGCTTCAGGCGGCCCGTGGTGTCGAAGTCCCACTGCGTCTCGCGGACCTCGGCGTCCACCGCGCTGGTGCGGTTGAAGTGCTGGTCGTAGCGGTAGTAGCTCTTGTTTCCGAGCGGGTCGAGCTGGGTGAACAGGACGTTCTTGTAGTAGATGTCCGTCCAGACGCCGCCGTCCGGCGCCGTCATGTCGGCCTGGTCGAACTCGCCGTTCCCGCGGTACGCGAAGCGGGTCTCCTGCTGGGCCCCGTCGGTCTGGGACGTCACCCGCCCCTTGTCGTCGTACACGTTCCGCGTGACGACCTTGCCGTCGGCCCCGGTGACCTCGTCCAGGAAGCCGCCCGAGTCGTAGCCGTACTTCTCGGTGGCGCCGTCGAGGGCCTTCACCGCGGTGAGCCGGCCGCCGGTGTAGTCGTAGTCGATCAGGCGTCCGTCGGCCAGCGTCAGCCGGTCGAGACGGTCACCGGAGTAGGAGAGCGTGGCCGCACGCCCGGCAGCGTCCGTGATCTTCGTTGGTCTGGCGCCGGTGTACTCCAGCGTCAGACCGCGTGCGGTCCGGTCCTTCAGCGCGGAGAGGCGGCCCTCGGAGGTGAAGGAGTAGACCCGGTGGTCGGCCGTCGTCAGCCGGTAGCCGCTGCCGTCGGCGGACAGCGTGGAACGGGCCTGCCCGGGGGTCGCGTACGCTCCGCCGCTCTTCTTGGTGTAGGTGTGGCGGGCGCCTCCTTCACCGATGAGGACCACATCACCGTCGGACCGCACGGAGAGCCGGGTCTCCCAGGGGAGCTGCCAGCCCTTGCCGAGCGCTCCGGTGTCGGCGTTGTCCGAGGAGTAGACGCGGCCCACGGTCAACGGCACGCCCGGCGCCGGCACGCGGGCGTCGGTGAAGGACTCGGTGAACGCGCCCGTCGCGGTGTTCACCGGGTCCGCACGCATCACGGTCGTCCCCGCCGAGCCGCTGGCGTCGCCGCACAGCGCGGCGCAGGCAGCGCCTTCCGGCAGGGCCGGGACCATGTAGAAGAGGTTGTACGAGCCGCACGACTCGTTGTCCGTGGGGTCGTCGGCCACGGTCGTGCAGACGTAGACGAAGTACGACGGGCTGGAGGTGTCGCACACCGTGGTCGGCAGCGTGATGGACGCGTTCACCACGGGGAACGTCCGGCCCGTGTTGAGCGTCGGCGCCTGCACGGTCTGCCCGAAGTCCAGGACCTTGTCCGGTGTGCCCGCGCAGTAGTCCTCGACCTTCCAGCGCACCTTGACGGGGTGCACCTCGTCGTCCGCGCCCCCGGTCTGCCAGATCGCCGCCGACACCTGGAGCGGTTCGCCCGGCACCGCGGCGCCGATGTGGTTGCCCAGAGCCATCAGCCAGCCGCCCTGCTGGGCTGCGGTGTTCCCGAACGGGTCCACGGTGTACTGGTAGAGCGATCCGCTGGAGTACGAAGGCGCGGCCGCGTCGGCCTTCGCCCGGGCGGCCGACCGCGACGCCCGCTGACCGTGTGCCCCCGGCTTCGCCGCTCGCTGATTGCGCTCGAACAGCGCCATCTGGCGGGCGGTCGCGGGGCGGCTCTTCGTCGTCGGCAACCCGTGCGACTTCGCGCCCTCGCCACGGACCGTGGTCTGCGCGCGCCGCTCCGCGGGCGTCATGGGCTTCTGCACCGCGGCAGGCGCGGGCATGCGTCCCGTGCTGCCGACCGGTCGGACGGCGGGCCCGCCGTCGTCGGCCGACACCTTCCCCAGCCATCCGCCGCCCGCCACCACAGACAGCACGAGCACGACCATCAGCGCACGCAAGCGCGCAGACGCTATCGCCAGCACGACCCTGTTCCCCCCGAATACCCGCACAACCGTGGCCAGTTGTGTACAGAACGTGAGGAACTTTGATGCAGGGGCCATCAAATAGCAAGGGCGAAAAGGGGGTTTTGACACACCCCGCGCCGATACGCCCGGCAGTCTTTACTGATCCGCAACAAGGGACACACCGGTCACGGATCGGAGACGCGGACGGGACCTCAGCCCACCGACCCCGGCTTCGGCAGGGGCTTGCCGTACCAGAGCTCGATCAGACGGGCCGCAATCGAGATGCCGTAGGGAGGCAGGACCTCCCCGGACTCGAATGCGGCCCGCAGGTCTTCCCGGGAGAACCAGCGCGCCTCGTGGATCTCCTCGCCGTCCACGTCGATCTCCGAGGAGATCGCCTCGGCCATGAAGCCGAGCATCAGGCTGGAGGGGAAGGGCCAGGGCTGGCTCGCGACGTACTCCACGTCGCCCACCATCACGCCCGCCTCCTCGAACACCTCGCGCCGCACCGACTGCTCGATGGACTCGCCCGGCTCGACGAAACCGGCCAGGGTCGAGAAGCGGCCCTCGGGCCAGTGCACCTGGCGGCCGAGCAGGATGCGGTCCTCGCTGTCCCTGACCGCCATGATCACGGCCGGGTCCGTGCGCGGGTAGTGCTCGGCGCCGCAGGCCTGGCAGCGGCGGATGTGGCCCGCCGCCGCGATGACGGTGCGCTCGCCGCAGCGCGAGCAGAAGCGGTGCAGGCGCTGCCAGTTCTCCAGGGCCACGGCGTGCACCATCAGGCCCGCGTCGCGCGGGGAGAGCAGCAGCCCCGCCTCCCGCAGCCCGGCGGGGCGCGCCGACTGGTCCATGCGGCCCGGCAGGGCGTCCTTCTGGAGCGCGAAGTAGCTGACGCCGTCGTCGTCGGTGCCCAGGAAGTAGCGGTGCTCCTCGGTGAGCGGCGCCTCGAAGGACGGGGTCATCACCAGTTCGGTGCGGCCCTCGGGCGTCTCGTCGATGAGCACCTGACCGCCGCAGACCACGAAGACCCGGGTCGTCGGGTGGCTCCAGGCTGCCGCGAGCCACGCCTCGTCCATGCGGTGGTGGGCCGCCCGGTCGATGCCACTCGGCGCGGTCAGCGAGATCGGACGGTCGGCGGTGTGGTCGGTCCAGGTGGTCACAGGTGCTTCCAACTCCCCCGAAGGAATGGGTGGCTCGGCAGGGCGGGCGGCGGTGTGCCCGGCGGTCCGTGGGTCAGTGTGCATCGCGCCAGTTCCGGGCGAGGTCGCCCCACAGGTAGGCGGTCGTCTCCACACCCTTGAGGAGGAGGTCGATCTCGACCTTCTCGTTCGGCGCGTGCCAGCCGTCGGAGGGCACCGAGATGCCCAGGAACAGCACGGGTGCGGCGAGAACGTCCTGGAGGTCCGCCGCGGGCCCCGAGCCGCCCTCCCGCGTGAAGCGGATCGGCTGCTCGAAGGCGCGGCCCATGGCGCGGACCACCGACTGCAGGGCCGGGTGGTCCAGCGGCGTCAGGCACGGGCGCGTGCCCGCGCTGAAGGTGACGGTGTGCCGGATGCCGGCGGGGACGGTGGCCGCCGCCCACGCGCGCACGGCCTCCTCGACGCGGTCCAGACGCTGTCCGGCGACCAGGCGGAAGGAGAGCTTCACCACGGCGGACGACGGGATGATCGTCTTGCTGCCTGCTCCTTGGTACCCGCCGCCGATGCCGTTGACCTCGGCGGTCGGGCGGGCCCAGATGCGCTCCAGGGTGGTGTAACCGGCCTCGCCGCGCGTGCCGTGGGACTTGGCCGTGCGCAGCCAGCGCTTCTCGTCGAAGGGCAGCTCGGCGAAGAGCTCGCGCTCGCGGTCGGTCAGCTCGACGACGCCCTCGTGGAAACCGGGGATCGCCACGCGCCCGTGCTCGTCGTGCAGGGCCGCGACCAGGCGGGCGGCCTCGGTGGCGGGGTTCGGCACGGCGCCGCCGAAGGAACCGGAGTGGATGTCCTGGTCGGGGCCGTGCAGCCGGATCTCGCACTCGGCGAGGCCGCGCATGCCGGTGCAGACGGTCGGGGTGTCCTCCGACCACATGCCGGTGTCGGAGACGATCACCACGTCGGCGGCGATGCGGTCCTTGTGGGTCTCGATGAGCTCACGGAAGTGCGGGGACCCCGATTCCTCCTCGCCCTCGACGAGGAGCTTCAGGTGCACGGCGGGGGCGGAGCGCCCGGTGGCCGCGAGGTGGGCGCGGACGCCGAGGGTGTGGAAGAAGACCTGGCCCTTGTCGTCGGCCGCGCCCCGGGCGTAGAGGCGGTTTCCCTGGACGACGGGCTCGAAGGGGTCGGTGTGCCAGCCGTCCTCGCGGGCCGCGGGCTGGACGTCGTGGTGGCCGTAGACGAGGACGGTGGGGGCCCCGGGGTCCTCCGACGGCCACTCGGCGAAGACGGCGGGCGCCCCGGCCGTCTCCCATACCTCCGTGACCGGGAAACCGGTCTCCTTGAGCCGGCCTGCGAGCCACTCGGCGCTGCGGCACACGTCACCGGCGTGCTCGGGCTGGGCCGACACGGACGGGATGCGCAGCCACTCGGCGAGCTCGTCGAGGAAGGCGGCGCGGTGGTTCTCGATGTACGTACGGACGGCGCTGTCCGGGGTCTCGCTCATGGCCACGAGCCTATCCGCCATCCGGGGTGGGTCCGTCCGGCGGTTCGGCGCCGGAGTGCTCGGCAGGCACAGCAAGCGGAATTGGGTGTTCCGTGGGGGCGGCCGGCTCTCCGAGCAGCAGACGTTCGAGGTCGGCGCGGTCCGGGAGGTTCCTCGGGCGGGCGGTCTCGCCGCTGCGTACGTACAGGAACGCGGCCGTCACCGACTCCGGGGGGACACCCTGCTGCTCGGCCCAGGCCAGGCGGTAGACCGCGAGCTGGAGGGGGTCGGCGCTGCGGGTCCGGCTGGTCTTCCAGTCGACGATCTCGTACGTCGCGTCGTCCCCGTCGCCTTCCTTGTAGACGGCGTCGATGCGCCCCCGGATCACGCGGTCCGCGATGACGAACTGGAAGGGGACCTCGACGCGGTAGGG
>NZ_JAPSIW010000988.1 GCF_031178505.1 Streptomyces sp.
GCGGGTCGGACGGGCGGCTGCCCCTCGACGGCTTCGGCCGGTGCGACGCTACGGCGTCGGCAGGGTGATCTCCCGCTTGAGGATCTTGCCGCTCGGGCCGAGCGGGAGCTGGTCCACGAGCCAGACCTGGCGGGGGTACTTGTAGGCCGCCACCCGCTCCCTGACGTACTCCCTCAGTTCGTCGGGGGTGGCCTGCGCGGAGGGACGGAGGACGATCGCCGCCGCGACCTCTTCGCCCAGGTCGGCGTGCGGGACCCCCACGACGGCGGCCAGGGCGACGGCCGGGTGCTCGTGCAGGACCTCCTCGACCTCGCGCGGGTAGACGTTGTAGCCACCGCGGATGATCATGTCCTTCTTCCGGTCGACGATGTAGAGGTAACCGTCCTCGTCGGCGCGGGCGAGGTCGCCGGTGCGCAGCCAGCCGTCGGGGACGGCCGCCGCGGTCTCCTCGGGACGGTTCCAGTAGCCCTTCATCACGTTGGGGCCCCGGACGGCCAGTTCGCCGATCTCGCCGGGGGCCACATCCCGGCCCTTGTCGTCGAGCAGCCGTACCTCGACATCCTGGACGGGTGTGCCGATGGAGCCGGCCTTGCGGGGCCGGTCGGGGTGGTTGAAGGTGACGACCGGGCTGGTCTCGGACATGCCGAAACCCTCCAGCACCGCGCAGCCGAAGCGCCGCTCGAAGCCGTGCAGGATCTCCACCGGCAGCGAGGCACCGCCGGAGATGCACAGCCGCAGCGTCGAGACGTCCGCCTCCGACGGGTGCTGAAGCAGGGCCGCGTACATGGTCGGCACGCCCTCGAAGACGGTGGCCCGCTCGCGGGCGACGGCGTCCAGGACGGCCCCCGGCTCGAAGCGGGGGATCAGGACGAGCGAGGCACCGCTGCGGATGGCCGTGCTCATGGTGCAGATCTGTCCGAAGATGTGGAACAGGGGCAGGCAGCCCACCACGACGTCGTCCGGCGTCATCTGCTGGATCCGGACGCGGTTGACCTCGGTGTTGTGCCGGAGGCCGGCGTGGGTGAGGACGGCGCCCTTGGGGCGGCCGGTCGTTCCGGAGGTGTACAGCAGCACGGCCATGTCCTCACCGTCCACCTCGGCGGTTCCGGGCAGGGGATCGTGCCGGGCCAGTTCGGCGGCGAACTCGGCCGGTTCGACGGAGATGTGCCTCACCCCGGCGGCCGCCGCCCCCTGCGCGCCCTCACCCGGGGCCCGATGCCATTCGAGGAGCCGTACCGCGCCGGAGTCGGTGAGGTGGAACTCACTCTCCCTGGTCTTCAGGAGCGGGTTCATCGGAACGACGACCGCGCCGGCACGGAGAATCCCGTAGTAGAGGACCACGAACTCCGGAACGTTAGGCAGCATCAGGGCGACCCGGTCGCCCGGCTCGACCCCCTCGGACCTGAGCAGCGCGGCGGCACGGGCGCTGTACTCGTCCAGCTCCGCGTAGGTGACGACCCGCTCCCCCAGCCGCAGCGCGGGGTGCCCGGGCTGCCGCCGAGCCGTCTCCACAAGGAACCCTGCCAGATTGGCCATGACCGCCTCCGTTGCGCGAAATAGTCGAATGATCGCATCGCGGAGGTCTTTTCGGCCCCGCCGGACCGCCCGCAGGCCCGGGCGGCGCTTCGGCCGTCGCCACGGTGGGCTGGTGCACGCGGCGACCCGCGCGGCGGCCCCCGACCTGGACGGGGTCTTCGCCCCCGGCGACAACATGGCGGCCGGGACGCTGCGCACGCTGCGCGAGGCCGGCCGCCCGGTCCCCTCGGACGTCGCCGTGGTCGGCTTCGACGACCTGGCCGCGGCCCGGATCGCCGCCCCGCCGCTCACCACGGTGCACCAGCCCGAAGAGGGCTCGGAAGGCCGCCCTCCCACCGATGTGTCACACCGGCGGGAGGGCGGGTCCTCCGCTCCTGGTGGCGCGTCAGCTCACACGTGTGGGGCGTGTGTCCGCTCCAGCGCCGGAGTCAGGACGGGTCGCCGTACTGG
>NZ_JAPSIW010000989.1 GCF_031178505.1 Streptomyces sp.
AGTTCACCCTCCGGCAGACCATCGACACCTTCCGCGCCATCTACCACGAACTCGCCGACGGACGGCGTGCGGTGGAGGCCGTGCCCGCCCGCGTCGTCCTGCCCGCCCCGGCCGTCACCGGCACCGGCACCGGGAGCCTCGCCGGATGAGCGGCCCGATGTCCCTGGAACCCGGCGGCACCGAGCAGGACACGCTGGCCATCCGGCTGGCCGCGCCCCGTCCGCGCCGGCGCCTCCCCGACTCCCCCACCCTGACGATCCGACTGCCCTCCCGGGGCCCCGACGAGGAGGCGGTCAGCGCGCTCGCCGCCGAACTCGCCGACCGGATCGGCCCCGCCGTCCACCCCTACGAGGTCGCCGCGCTCCTGGAGGCGGACGGCCTCTCCGCCACCGTCATCAAGGAGCGGTACGGCCACCCCACCCTGTTCTCCCTGGCCGCCGCGCTCCACGCGCGCGTGCCCCGGACCTTCCCGGAACCGCCCGCCGCGCCCGACCCCTGGCGCCCCGACACCCTGCGGTGCCTGCTGCGCGGCCTGCTGTTCGCCCTGCCCGCCCTCGGTTACCTCCTCACCGCTCCGCTGTGGAGCGTGGGCGGGAACGCCCCGGTCCTCATGGTGGCGGGCGCCGTCTCCTGGGCGTGGGGGCAGGGGCTCGGGCACCGCGCCCATCTCCGGCTCGTCGCCGGCCGGCGCGAGGCCGGGCGCACCCTGCTGGCCGGCTCCGCGCTCGGCGCGGCCGTGGCGACCGGGCTGGCCGCCGTGCCCGCCGGCGGCGGCCCGGTCACGGCCGTCGCGGCGGCCCAGTCGCTCTACCTGGCGGGCGCGGGCGTGCTGCTGGTCCTCGGCCGGGAGCGGCTGCTGCTCCTCGCGCTCACCCCGCTGATCGCCGGCGCCGCCGTCCTCCCCTGGTGGGAGCCGGGCGCCCTGATCCGGCTGGCCCTGCCGCTGCTGGCGCTCCTGCTGACGCTCGCGGCGGCGGCGCGGGTCCTCTCCGGCTGCCTCGCCGCGCCCGCCGCGCCCGGCGGCGGTCCCCGGCCCCGGCTGCGGGCCTCGGTGCCGTACGGCCTCTTCGGCCTGGCCGCGGCCGTGCTCACGATGCTGCAGGGCCGCCAGGAGCCGTACGCGGTCATCGTGCTGACGCTCAGCATGGGACCGGCCGAATGGCTTCTCCACCGTTACCGGGGCTGGTCGGTGAGTGCCCTGCGCGCCACCGCCTCGCCCGGCGCGTTCCTGCTCCGCTCCTGCGGCGTCCTCGCCGGCTGCGTCGGCGGCTACCTGCTGCTGTTGTTGCCGGCGGCACTGCTGACCGGCTCGGATCCGGGGGCGCTGCTCACCCTGGCGGCGGCGCTGTGGACGGCGCTCCTGCTCCAGGCGTTCGGGGTGGCGTGGCCGCCGGCGCTCGTCTGTCTCGCCGCCGCCGCGGTCGCCGGGGCGGTCGCCTGGACGACGGGGCCGCCCGGTCCTGCCGCGCTCCTGCCGGCGGTCTGCGGTCCGGCCGCCGCCTGCCTCGTCGCCCTCACCGTCACCGTCCTGGGCCGGCCGTCCCCGCACGTCTGACCCGTCCGGCCGCCCGGCCGCCCCCTCCCGCCGTCCCGTCCCGAAAGGACCCCGCCCATGACCTCCGCACCGCTCGCCGCCGTCACCGGAGCCGAGGGCTTCATCGGCTCGCACCTCACCGAGGCGCTCGTCGCCTCCGGCCACCGGGTGCGGGCCATGGCCCAGTACAACTCCTTCTCCTCCTACGGCTGGCTGGAGACCCTCGCCCCCGACGTCCTCGACCAGGTGGAGATCGTCCTCGGCGACGTCCGCGACCCCGGCTCCGTGCGCGGGCTGCTCGAAGGCGCCGACTGCGCCTACCACCTGGCCGCGCTGATCGCGATCCCGTACTCCTACCAGGCGCCCCACAGTTACGTGGACACCAACGTCACGGGCACGCTCAACGTCCTGGAGGCGGTGCGCGCCCTGGGCACCCCCCGGCTGGTGC
>NZ_JAPSIW010000277.1 GCF_031178505.1 Streptomyces sp.
CCGAAGAAGTCCGGGAAGCCCTCCAGATCGGCCCCGACACCCCCATCATCACCACCGACGCCCGCCACCGGGCCGACGCCAAGAGCGCGCTCATCACCCTCGTCGAGCACGCCCTCATGGCCCGGCTGCGGTAACCGTCCCGACGGTCGCCGGAATCGAGAAGGCCCCCCGCTCCCCTTCCGGGGCGGGGGGCCTTCCGCGTACCCGCTCACGGGCCCGGGGGCCCGGGAACGCCGAAGGCCCCCGTCCCGGGCGGGACGGGGGCCTTCGGGCGGCGGGCTCAGCCCTGCCAGGAGTGGGAGGGCCGGAAGCCGGACTGGCGCTCCAGGCGGCGCCAGCCGGCCGTGGAGCGGCCGTACGGGGCGGTGTCCCCGGCGGGCTGGGCGGAGGCGCGGGCGAGGAGGACCGCGGTGAGGGCGGCGAGCTCCTCGGGGTCGGCGTGGCCCTTCTCGACGCGGAGAAGGCTGGCTGTGGCAGGTGTGGTCACTTCGGGGGTCTCCTCTTACTGAGGCGGGTTGCCGTGCTTGCGGGACGGCAGGTCGGCGTGCTTGGTGCGGAGCATCGCGAGGGAGCGCACGAGCACGTGGCGGGTCTCGGAGGGGTCGATGACGTCGTCGACCAGGCCGCGCTCCGCCGCGTAGTACGGGTGCATGAGCTCGGCCTTGTACTCCTTGACCATGCGGGCGCGCATGGCCTCGGGGTCCTCGGCCTCCGCGATCTGCTTGCGGAAGATCACGTTGGCGGCACCCTCGGCGCCCATGACCGCGATTTCGTTGGTGGGCCAGGCGTACGTCAGGTCGGCGCCGATGGACTGGGAGTCCATCACGATGTAAGCACCGCCGTACGCCTTGCGCAGGATCAGCGAGATCCGGGGCACGGTCGCGTTGCAGTAGGCGTACAGCAGCTTCGCGCCGTGCCGGATGATTCCACCGTGCTCCTGGTCGACGCCCGGAAGGAAGCCGGGTACGTCCAGAAGGGTGATGATCGGGATGTTGAAGGCGTCGCACATCTGCACGAAGCGGGCGGCCTTCTCGGAGGCCTCGATGTCGAGGACGCCGGCCAGCGACTGGGGCTGGTTGGCGACGATGCCGACGACCTGGCCGTCCAGGCGGGCGAGGGCGCAGATGATGTTGCGCGCCCAGCGCTCGTGGATCTCGAGGTAGTCGCCGTCGTCGACGAGCTCCTCGATGACCTTGTGCATGTCGTACGGGCGGTTGCCGTCGGCCGGCACCAGGTCGAGCAGGACGTCGGAGCGGCGGTCCGCCGGGTCCTCGGAGGCGACGGCCGGCGGGTTCTCGCGGTTGTTCTGCGGCAGCATCGACAGGAGGTAGCGCACCTCGGCGATGCAGGTCTCCTCGTCGTCGTACGCGAAGTGCGCGACGCCGGAGGTCTCGGCGTGCACGTCGGCGCCGCCGAGGCCGTTCTGGCTGATCTCCTCGCCGGTGACCGCCTTGACGACGTCCGGTCCGGTGATGAACATCTGCGAGGTCTCGCGGACCATGAAGACGAAGTCCGTGAGGGCGGGGCTGTAGGCGGCGCCGCCGGCGCAGGGGCCGAGCATCACGGAGATCTGCGGGATGACGCCGGAGGCCTTGGTGTTGCGCTGGAAGATGCCGCCGTAGCCGGCGAGGGCGGAGACGCCCTCCTGGATGCGGGCGCCGGCGCCGTCGTTCAGGGAGACCAGCGGGGCACCGGCCGCGATGGCCATGTCCATGATCTTGTGGATCTTGGTGGCGTGGGCCTCGCCCAGGGCGCCGCCGAAGATGCGGAAGTCGTGCGCGTAGACGAAGACGGTCCGGCCCTCCACCGTGCCCCAGCCGGTGATGACACCGTCGGTGTACGGCTTCTTCGCCTCCAGGCCGAAGCCCTGGGCGCGGTGGCGGCGCAGCTGCTCGACCTCGTTGAAGGAACCAGGGTCGAGCAGCAGCTCGATGCGCTCACGTGCGGTCAGCTTGCCCTTGGCGTGCTGGGCCTCGGTCGCGCGCTCGCTCGGGCCCCGCATCGCCTGCTCGCGCAGGACGTGCAGCTCGGCCACTCGGCCACGGGCGTCAGCGGGCTCGCTCGGGATCTGGTCGACAACGGTCATGTACCGACCCTACGAAGCCGACCAAGAAAACCCCGCCGTCCACTCCGTACAGTCCTCCGTGTCGAATCCTGGTGGAGACGGACAGAACCCGCACCCGACCATGCCGAGTCAACAGCTCAGCACCCCTTGTGATTGTAGGGGTCTCACAAAACCCTAGACGAGGACCTCGCAACGGTGGGTCACGCACGCGGTACCGGGCGTGACGCGGAGGCGCAGCGCGCGGCCGGCGGTGAGGACCTCCACCGAGGGATCGTGGGCGAGAACCCGGCGGACGGGCCGGTTCCACAGGAGTTCCAGCGGTTTTCCCGTGCGGGGCGGTTCGGCGAGGCGGAGATCGAGGACGGAGCGGCGGCGCCGGACGAGGACGCTCGCGGGCGCGGTGACCGCGAGGGGACCCACCGTACCGGGCTCCCAGAAGTTCGCGGCGGTCAGGCCGAGGGAGGGGACGGCGACCGCCTGGACGCCGGGGCCGTTGTGGAGAACGTGCAGCCAGTCCGGGTCGGCCGCCCGCGCGGCGACCGCCCGCCGTGAGGCGCCCGGCATCAGCAGATAGGCGTAGTCCGCTCCGGTGGGGTCCGTGCCGTGGTCCAGCCAGAGCGTCCGGTAGCGGCGGGTGCGGCGCTCGGGGGAGCCGGCGGCGTTGATGTCGCTCCACGCGCCGGTGCGGTCCTCCCGCAGGGTGCGCAGCGCACCGGTGCCCCCGGGCAGCACCCAGCCGCCGTGCCCGTCCAGGTGGGCCCAGCGCTCGCCGGTGGTGAGGGCGGCGGCGCCGCCCTCACCGAGGAGGCGGTTGTCGACGACCGTCTCGACGGGTACGCCGTCGGTGGCGGTGATCCCGGCGCCGAGGCAGATGACCGCGTCGGCCGCGCAGAACCAGGACTTGCGGGCCTCCAGGGTGGAGCCGAGGCCCTTGAGGTGCTGGCCGACGGCCGCGTACGTACCGTCGGTGACGCCGCCGACCCACCGTACGTCCGGCCGGGACGCGCCCCACTCCCCGCCGGCCCGGTCGGGCAGGCGCTTGGTGGAGACGGTGGTGCCCGGCAGGCGGTAGGGGTCGACGGTGGGCCAGAACCAGTCGGTGTACTGGTCGCCGTGGTCCGGGGTCCACCAGGAGAGCATCCCGGCGCCGGTGTGCCAGCCGCGCGGGTTCTCGCCGTTGCCGCACTCGTAGTACGCGATCCGCCGGGAGGCCATGGCGATGTTCGCGGCCCACCCGGGGCGGCGGTGGACGGCCCGGTCCATGGCGGCGAAGAGACGGTGGCCGGTGGGCTCGGGGGCGGCCGGGACGGCGGAGGCCGCGACGGCGTGCAGCCGGGCGAGGTCGGCCACCCCGAACTGGCGGGCGGTGAGGATCGGGGAGACGGTGTCGCGCCGGATCCAGCCCTTCACGCGCGCGTGCCACCGCTCGCGCTCGGCCGGGGAGGCGACGCCGGCGAGGAGGGCGATGGCGGCGATGACGCCCTGGCCGTGGAAGTGGTCGGAGCGCATGACCCGGCGGTCGTCGTTCCTGAGCAGGCCCCGGCTGACCGCCCGCCCGTTGACGCTGTCCATCATCAGGCCGTCCAGGAGGAGGGGCGCGTAGGCCTTCTCCACGCTGTCGAGGACGATCTGCCGCGCCGGGTCGGTGACGTCCCAGGGGGAGCCCGCGAGCAGGGCGAAGAGGCGCCCGAGGCCGTCGAGCATCACCTGACCGTAGGTGCCCGAGTAGGCGACCCAGGTGTGCTGCACGAAGGAGCCGTCGGCGTGGAGCCCGTCGCCCTCGGTGACGTACGGGAAGACGGGCGAGAGGGCGTCGCGGGCGAGGGCGATCCGGTCCGGGCGCGCGCCGAGGGCACCGCGCAGGACGACCGAGCGGCAGAGGTCGACGCGGTTGGCACCGGTGGAGGTGCCGGTGTAGCGGGCGAGGACGGAGTCGGGGAGGAAGTGGTCGACGGCGGCGCAGGCGGTGGCGATCCGCTCGGACCCGAGGTGCGGGTGGAGGGCGGCGACGATGTCCATGAGCAGGCGGGGGCTGCCGATCTGCCACTCCCACCAGTTGCCGTAGCGGGGGGCGCCCGCGCGGTAGACGGTGGCGGAGAGGTGGTCGAGGCCGCGCAGGACGTCGGCGAGGAGGTCCGGATCGCCGGTCAGGCCGGTACCCGGCTGGACGTACGCCTGGGTCATGGTCCACAGCCGGCCGTAGCTCTGCGAGATGCCGGCGGGCGGGTCGAAGGGGGCGTCCGGCCACAGGGAGCGGGCGGTGGGTGCCAGGGCGGCGCGGAAGGCGCGGGCCAGGGTCCCGGTCTCGGCGAGCCGGGAGGCGTAGGGCTCGGCGGCGGGGTCGTAACCGGTGCCGAGCTGGAGGTCGAGCCAGCGCAGCCGCAGCGCCTCGAATGCGGCGGGGAGGGTGCCGCCGTCGGCCGGTGCCCCGGCCGCCCGGGCGGCCGGGAGGGCGAGGGCGGCGGTGACGGCGGCCGTACCGGCGAGGAGGACGCGGCGGGGCAGCGGTGCGGAGGGGGACGGGGACACGGGAGCCTCCCGGGAGGTGGGATGGAGTCCGGTGGGCGCGTGGTCCGGACGGCCCGGTCCGGACGGGTCGGGGAGCGGGGCCGCCGGGGAAGCCGGTTCCCCGGCGGCCCCGGGTGTTCAGCCTCCGCAGTGGAAGCGGGCGTTGCCCCAGTCGGCGTGGTCGTTGCCGTTGCCGTCTCCCCCGTCATCGGCCACCAGGTCGACGTAGGAGGCTCCGGCGACGTCGGCGGTGAGCGACCAGGCGGAGTCGGCGGCCCGCAGGACCGGCGACGCCACCTTCTCGGTGCCGTCGGCCCGGACGGAGAACCGCACGCTCCCCCGGCCGGTCTGGACGTCGTCGACCCCCACCTCGGCGGTGAAGGAGGTGCAGCGGCCCCCCAGGTGGTAGCGGACGGTGGCGGGGGCGTGGGTGCCCAGGCCCTTGGCGTAGGCCACTCCCCCGATCCGCAGCGGGGTGCCGTCGCCGGCGCCGGTCCCGCCGTTGGACCGGTCCCTCTCGACGGGCCCCCAGCCGTTGGTGGCCGAAATCCAGTCGAGGTCGCTCGCCCACGCGTCGGCGGTGGGCGGGGGCGGCAGGGTGCGGACGGGGGTGACGGCGGTGAGCGTCCGCTCCGCTCCGCCGAGGGTGTAGGTCAGTTCGGCGCCGAGGGGGTACGTCCCGTGGGCGGCGTCCACCGGCGGTGTCACCTGCCAGGTGGCGGTGGTCCGGCCACCCGCGGCGACGGGGGCGAGGGTGACGGTGCCGGCGGGTTCGGCGGTCCAGCCCTCGGGGAGGGTCAGCCGGGCCCGGGCTCCGTCGACGGCCGCGGTCTCGTCGTTGGCGTAGGTGACGGTGACCCGGTTCGGCCGGCCGGGCTCCAGGGCGGCGGGAGCGGCGAGGGAGAGCGTGCCGCAGGCGGCGGGGGCGGGGGCCGGGCCGAGGTCGGTGACGGTGAAGCCGTCGAGGACGAAGTCGGCGCCGTCGGGGGCGTCCGCGCGCTTGCGCAGGCCCACCCAGGTGTCACCGCAGCCGGCGGTGACGGTCTCCTGGAAGCGTCCGGTGGTCCGCCGCTCCCCGAGGGGGGTGCGGCGGCTCTCCACGGCGGTGCCGTCGGCCCGGTCGTAGCCGGTGACCCACTCGTAGGCGCCTGCGTGGCTCGACTGGTGGGCGTACTCGACGCGGTAGCTGTGCCCGTCCCTCAGCGGGACGGTCCAGGGCGCGGTGCGGTAGACGAGGCCGGTGTTCTCGTCATGGGACTTGAGGGACTCGGCGCCGTCGAGGACGTCGTCGATCCGCTTCCCGTTCCAGCCGGCCTGGGTGTACGGGGCGTGGAGCTGGGCGATGTGGGTGCGCGGGTCCGTCGTCCCGCCGGCGTCGCCCTTGAGGAAGGGTCCCCAGCCCTGGTCGACGGCCTCGAAGTCCTCGTACACCGCCGCCCCGGCCTTCCCGGCGGGGTCGTTGGCGACGACCCGCACGTCGTCGGCGCGGACGGCGCCGGTGCCGGGCGCGGCCTCGACGGCGAGGGTGGTGGCGCCGGTGGCGGGGGCGGTGAAGGTGACCTTGGCGCGCTGGAAGCGGGTGCCGTTCCAGTCGGAGGCGGCGACGCGGTCCTGGATCACGGAGCGGGTGACGGTCACGGAGCGGCCGCCGGCGGAGAGGGTGGTGGGGCGGGTCCGGCCGGGTTCGACCTCGATGAGGGCGGAGGCGGTGTAGCGGGCCCCCGGGGTGAGGCCGGTGAGGTGCTGGCGGACGGCGGCGGTCGCGGAGCCGGTGAGCCGGACGCTGTTGCGGCCCTGGGTGTCGGTGTCGCGGGTGACGGTGCCGGTGGTGGTCCAGGCGGCGAGCCTCGCGTCGTTGAAGCCGGGGTCGCGGACGGGGGTGCCCTCGCCCCAGCGCGGGTCGGGCGTGGCGGGCGCGGTCCGGTGCAGGACGTACGCCTGGCCGGGTTCGGCGTCGAGGGTGACGCGGCCGTTCACCGGGCTGACGGTGGCCGTCCGCACCCGGCCGTTGTCGGTGAGCTTGTGGACCGTGTAGGCGGAGGTGCCGGGGACGGCCCAACTCGTCCTGCCGCCGGCCTTGTTGTAGTGGTAGAGCTTGGTGCCGCCGGCCCACGGGAGCAGGTAGGCGTCGCCGTCGAGGACCTTGCGGCCGTTCTCGTAGAAGGTGCGGCGGCCGTTCTCGACGGTGCCGCGCACGCCGCCGGTGAAGGTGAGATCGTCGCCGTTCCAGCGGATGATCTTCTGCTGCTGGAGGTACTTGGCGGGCAGGTTGCGCTGCCAGATGTTGGCGGTGAAGGCGTTCCAGTCGGTCTCGCCCGTCCAGCCCTCGAAGTCGACGAGGGCGGTCTGCCCGAGGACCGGGTGGTCGTTCCAGATGTCCTTCTCGCCGTTGCGGATGAAGCGGATGATGCGCGAGTTGAGGCCCTTGTTCGTGACGCCGCCGTAGTCGAGGTCGTTGGCCCAGTGGGACCAGAGGGAGGCCCGCTCGAACTTGTCGGACCACTCGGTGGCGACGTTCCAGCCCTGGGCCTGGACGGTGCGGACCGTCTTGTCGGCGATCCAGCCGTGGGTGTAGTAGACGTCGATGTAGAGCGTCGAGAGGTTGGGGTCGGTCTCGTCGCGGAGCTGCTGGAAGCGGCGGGCGAGGTCACCGCTGTTGAGGTCCCGGCGCTGGTCGATGTAGTAGCTCTGATTGAGCCAGTTCCAGCCGGGCTTCGTCCTGTCGACGAGGGTCTCGCTGAAGTTCTTCGCCTCGGGGTAGGCCTCGGTGGCGTTGACGTGGACGCCGAATTCCGCCCCCCACTTCCTGCCCTGCCGCAGCAGCGTGTTGAGGTCGGCGAGGCCGCCGGCGCGCTTGTTGTAGTTGCCGCCGTAGTCGGGGTGGGCCGAGTCGTGGCCCTCGGAGCCGTACCCCTTGAGCAGCGCGAACTGGCCCAGTCCGTCGGTGGCGAGGGAGATCCGCTTGACGTCGTCCAGGGTGCGCAGGAAGGGGTGGGTGGCCTGGGAGGCGAAGTTGAACGGGATGTGGGCGACGACCCGGCCGGGGGTCTTCTCGCTGCCCGGGGCCTTGATCGCGATCGTACGGAAGGCGATGGCGGCGTCCTGCCAGTCGGTGGTGCCGTCGGCGTTGGCGTCGGGCGTGACGACGACCTTGGCCCAGGGCAGGTTCGCGCCGCTCTCGGGGGCGGGGGCCCCGGCTCCCCGGTAGGTCCACTGGCCGGACCGGACGCCGACGCGGGTCTCGGTCCCGGTGGTGCGGGCCTGGTGCCAGAAGCGGGCTCCGTCGCGGGCGCTGGGCCCCGAGGGCGTGTCGTAGCTGGAGTTGGACTCGATCGCGGCGGCGAGGGAGCCGGTGCTGACCAGGGCGTAGGTCGCCCCGACGGGGGCGGGGTCGGCCGGGGTGGCGGCGGTGACCGGGGCGAAGACGTCGGCGGTACGGGTGGAGTCGGGGTCGAGCCGGGTGAAGGCGGTGGCCGCCCCGGGCTC
>NZ_JAPSIW010000278.1 GCF_031178505.1 Streptomyces sp.
TCCTTTCCACGTGCGCGAGCCTGAGGCCGCTCCGCTGCTGATCAGCAGACCCTTCTGCCCCGACCAGACCCCCGACCATGGGACCCTGACCATGGTCACGAACGCGCAACGGCACGGTCGTGGCGCTGTTGTCGGGGCTGCCCCCCCCCCACCCCGGGTCGCGCGCTGGGGGGAAAGGTTGGCGGCCGCCCTGGCGCCTGGCTGGGTCACAGCCGCAGGTGCCGGCACTAGGGCCGGCGGGGGAAGGTGGGCGATGGCCGGTCCGCAGCAGCCGTAGCTGCTGCGGGACGCGGTGGCGAGCCGCGTCATGCCGGCCATCGTGCGGCGCCCGGCCCGCAAGGGACCAACAATCCCGTAACCGGATGCCGCGTCTGTGAGGCGGTGGGCGGATGAGCACTCACCGCTTGTTGTCACCTTCGAGGGCTGCGCTGGGCGGCCTGCTCGAGGATCCGCCGGCGTGTCCACCGCCGGCGCCCGCCCTTCTCCGAGAGAGCGTCGGGGGTCTCCAGCAGGGGAAGGTTGCCCTGGGAGAGGCTGCTGGAGAAGGTGTTGACACTCTTGAACCCCAGCAGCGCGGCTGCCTGCGTGGCTCCCAGCAGCTCGTCCGGGTCGCCGTCGACGGGCACGTCGGGCAGTGGCGGCGCGGTGCGCTTGACGCCGGCGCGTCTGCCGCGGCCGGGCCGGGTGGCCATCCAGTCCAGCAGTGTCTGCACGCGCCACAGCTGCCGGCGGTAGGGGTTCGCGGAGGTACCCAGTTCTTCGACGACGTCGGGGTCGGGGAAGTAGCCGGGGTGGTCGCGGACGTAGGTGTTGACCTGGTTGGAGTTCTTGTAGCCCAGGAACCTCGAGGCTTCGGCCGCGTTCAGCAGGTCCTCCGGGTTGCGGGAGGGCGGTGTGTGCTCGCGGAGTCTGACTTGGCTGCGGCCCGCGAACCACTCGGTGACCTCCGCGTGGTTCCACAGGCGGGCGCGGCCGCGCGTGCCGGCGATCTCGGGGAATCCGTTCTCGGCGCGCTCGCCGTAGAGCATGCTGATCCGTGCGGGGGACAGGCCCTGTTCGGCCGCGATCTCGGCAGCGTCGGCCAGGCGAGGCTCACGGCGCGAGGTCATGGCACAGCTCTCCTGTCTGCAGGACGAGCCGGCCTGCCCGACTCGCAACCCACATAATGGCAGGAGTTTGGGGTGGGGGTCTAGTTCGCTGCCGACGATTCCCGCGCGTCGGCCCCAGCGGATCAGTCTTCGGGGACCAGGCTCACGCCGCGGCGGGCCGCGTCCTCCGCCATCTGGGAGTAGGCCATGGCAGCCGGAGTGCTCTCCCATTCGGCCAGGGCCAGTATCAGGATCAGTTCGTCACGGTCCTGGGACGCCTCGCACGGCAGGCCGGCTGTCGTCACGGCAGCCACCAGGTCCTCGGAAGACGTCACCGCGCAGCGGTCTGCCACGGCGCGGCGCACGCTTTCGAAGCCCTGCTGGTACAGCTCACTGGCTTCGTGCAGGAGCAGCATCAGGTCAGCGTCGTGGCTGTCCGGGGCGGCCGCGGTCAGGTCAAGGAGGCGCTGCGTGGTCGTCATCATCAGAAGTATGCCCTTCAGAAGGGGGGGCGGCGGATCGGCGGACATGATCAGTGCGGTGTGGTGCAGCCGTCGCAGAGCGCACGGCCTGGGCGGCGAGCCAGCTCCGGCTTCTTGCGGGGCTCGTGCGTCAGCGCCTGGCGGACCTGGTCCTGCAGGGCGGTGAACTCCGGGCCGTCGTCCGGGCAGACGACGCCGGGGTCAGGTGCCGCGCCGTGGGCTGCGTGCCGGATCAGGTCGGTGATCCGTCAGTCCGGACGGAAGCTGTCGCCGCGCGCCTGCTCGACCTCGGCGTACAGGCCGGCCAGCCGCGGCCGCCGCCCGACGGCGAGCAGCAGGTCGCGGCAGGAGGCGAAGACGCACAGCGAGTAGGAGCATCTTTTCCGGACTATCAGCGCGCGGCGAGAATCGAAAAGACACCCTGCTTGCCGCACGTATCCTCCAATCCGTGAGACCGACATATGTGCTGGATGGCACGCAGATCAGAACGCTGGAAGACTTCTGGCGAGTCATCGGCGAAGCGATCAACGGTCCCGGGGGCTACTTCGGCCGCAACCTCGACGCCTTCGCCGACTGCCTCAGTGGGGGATTCGGAGCGCCGGACGACGATGACTATGTCGTGGAGTGGCGCGATCACCGAGTGTCTCGCGAGCATCTGGGCTATCCGGAGACCGCTCGCCAGTTGGAGAGCCGTTTGTCACGTTGTCACCCCACGAACCGCCCCTCTGCCAGCGCCGATCTTGCCGCAGCGCGAGAAGAGCGCGGAACGACCGTCTTTGACTGGCTAGTCGAGATCTTCGAAGAACGGGCTCCAGGTGTCCTACAACTTCGGTGAGTGATGGCAGTTGATGACGGGAGGCGCCGGGGTCATCGTCCTTCTCCGGGGATGATCGGCATGCCCAAGGCTACGGGGGCGCGGTTGCGGTTCCGGGTGAGGCGGTCGAGAGAAGCGAGATCGTAGGCGTAGCTCCGGACACTTCCGGCACGGCGGCCCTGGGCGACGAAGTCACGCAGGTACCGGCGCACTGGCTCGATCGGCTGTCCGTTTCGAGGGCAGCCTCCTCGCGGGCGGTTGCTGCTGCCGTCGCCCGGGTCCGGACCTGGGCGAGGTGGGCGCGAACGGTTTCAGCTTCCGCTTTGAGGTCGCGGTGTCGTTGGTGGTTGTCCGGGTGTCGCCGTCTGCACCGCCGCTACGAGCGCAAGGCCGAATAGAGGGACGCACCCCGTGCGCGCGAGGCCCTGGCCGCAGCGGCGAAACCGCGCCTCTCCATCTGCCAAGGCCGTTGTCAGTGGCGGCGGCTAGCCTGCGGACATGATCGAGAGGACCGACGACGACCGTCGCTTCCCGCCCGCCCTGGTCGCTGTCGCCCAGGTGGAGTTCGGCTACGACGACGGCGAAGGCGTGGACTTCGAGCCCTACGACGCCTTCGACTCCGCCGAGGAAACCACCGACTGGATCCGCAACTGGACCGGCAACCACGAACTGGACGGCGACGCCTACAGGGTTTTTGGACAGGATGGCACCGGCGGCCTCGTCGGTCTGTGGTGTGTGCGTCCGGGTCAGCCCCTTGCCGAACAGCCCGTGGTATTCCTAGGCTCGGAGGGCGAGCGTGGCGTCGTGGCCCGAAACCTGTCCGACTTCCTGTGGCTGCTGGCCGACGGCCTCGGCCCGATGGAGGTCGTCGAGTACGAGCAGCGCGAAGCGCGACCGAACCTCGTATTGACTGAACTCGCCGAGCGTCACGCTACTACGGCGCGCCGACCCGCCCGGGACATCATCACCGAGGCACAGGCCGAGTTCCCCTCTTTCTCGGAGGACCTGGACAAGCTCTGCCGCTGACGCGGTCCGCGAACGTGAGCCAACAGCCAGACTCGGCGGCCAGCAGCTGCACCACGTGGTCGGGGGAGCGGTCTCGACCAGGAGCCGGGGCTCAAGTCATTCGCTGCCGGTGGCCAGGTAGAGGACGACGGTGCCAGGTCGATGCCGTGCGCGGCGGGGGCGGTGAGCATCCGCGCGGTGGAGTCGGCGCCAAGCCCCCAGTTGGTGACGGTGTCCAGGCCGTCGGTGGTGGTGAGGCCGGGCAGCGTCGGCGCGTACATGGTGCGGGCCATGGCGGTGTTCACTCCTTTGAGGTCCGGTCGGGCAGACGGACGGCGGGGACGATGAGAACCAGGTCGTCGGCGCGCCACGGGTCGCAGGTGCTCCAGGGATGGCTGTTGGAGAGCACGACCACGCGGCCGTTCTCGTGGGTGAGGTGGCAGCACACTCCGCACTGGCAGGCCGGCTCGTAGGGCCGGGGGTGCGCGGTGTACTGGTCGTTGAAGTAGTCGGCGCCGCGCATTGAGACGGCGGCCAGGATCAGGTCGCCGTCGACGACGTCGACGGCCCGGGCCACGCGTGCGTGAACGGGGTCGTGGAGCAATGGGGCGTGGTCGGCGTCCTGGGGATAGCAGGTGACGACGGCTTCGAAGAGTTCGACGTTCTCAGCCACGGGGTGTCCTCTGGTTCTCGTCAGGGGTGGCATGGGTTTCCGGGCGTGGAAAGCGGCTGGGCCTGGAGCAGGGAGAAGGGGGGCCTTGAGGCCGGGCGGCGTACTGCTGGCCGGGCAGGGCGCGGCCGGCGGGAGGGGTGACTGCCGCTGGTGCGGCGGTGGGATCGCGCAGGGCCCGGCACAGGCAGGCGAACCGGTGCCGCGCCGGGTGGCGGTTGGGGGGCGGTCAGCGGCCGACGTGAAGGGGAGTGCCGTCGGCTGTTTTGGGGGAAGGAGCGTCGCCGGACCAGCCGGTGGACCTTCGCTCATCCCACCAGGCGGGCGGGTTGCCCGGTCGTCTTGGGGCAGGGCGGGAGGAGGACGGTGGTGCCGGGGAGGGCGGTGCGGTGACCGGCGCGGCGGCGGCCGGGCTGGGCAGGCTGGTCTCGGTGTAGGCGATGCGCTGGCGCAGGCTGATGCCGATGTCGTCGGCGCTCAGGTAGACGGCGTTGTCCCGGATCTCGGTGATCCGTCCCCTGACCTGGATGTTGACCCCGTTGACGAGGGACTCGGCGGCGTTTCGGGCCAGGGTGCGCCAGGCGGTGCACACGTAGCGGATCGGAGTGCCGTCACGCCACTTCTGTGCGGCGGCGTCCCACTGGGCGGGTGTGTCGGTGAGGCGGAAGCGGCAGACGGCGATGCCGGATTCGGTGAAGCGGACTTCTACGTCGCCGGTGACGGTGCCGCTGACGTGGGTGACGGAAGGGGTCATGTGAATCACCTCCTGAAAGCAAATAATAGTGACTATTGACTGTGGGTCAACCCCCCCTGTCGCCGCTCGCCGCCCTCGGGCTTGGCGGTTCGGCCCACGAGCCGCCTGAGGAGGGCCCGCCAGCCGGCCGGCTCCGGCGGGACTGGGGGTTGGGCGAACACCGTGGTGTCCTCGACGTCCACCTGCACGGGGACGGAGTCGTCGGCCTGAAGCAGCTGCTCGTCCGCGGTGTCCAGATGGACGGAGACCCGCAAGGCCCTGGTATCGGCGTCGAGGTAGGCGAACACGAGGACCCCGGCGATCTCGATGCAGGGCAGGCCCTCGTCGTCGGGTCCCTGCATTGGGTGGAAGACCGCCACGCAGTTGGCCTCCGCACAGGCCCGGGCGTCCGCGAGACTCAAGGGGCGGGCCGTGTCCCCGTGGCGGAGGACGTCGTAGGCGCGCAGCGTGTAGTCCTCGTCGCACCGTTCGTCTTCCGGGCCGTAGTAGGCGTCGACAGCTGTCCGGTCGTCGGCGGGAGGGCGGTGGGGGACACCGTCGGTGCCTGCCACGTTGTCCCAGTGGGTGCGCACGTGCTGTGCCAGTGAGGCCAGCGCGGACGCCTCGTCGGACCAGAGCGTCACCTCCTCGCAGCGCCGGTCCCACCGGCGCAGTACCCACGCCCGGCCTGCCCTCTGTGTCGTGTGGGCGGTGGGGGCGGCGAAACTGAAGCGGCGCAGCCAGTCGCTGAGGATGGCGGTGGTCTCGGCGCCCGGCCATTCGCCGGTGCGGGCCTGGAGGGCGTCCATCAGTGCGGCCAGATCGATGACGGCCGCGCCTTCGGGCGTGGCCGGGTCCGGTGTGATCAGCACGGCAGTCTCCTTCATGAGCGGTGGGTGGAGGGCGGGCAAGGGAGTGGTCACCCGTCCATGAGGGCGTTCCACAGGTCCATCAGCTGTTGCTGCCCGGGGGTGAGTGCCGCCGGGCGCAGCAGGCGTGTGCGCAGGACGGGCACGTCGACGCTGATGCCGGTGGTCACTTCGGGCCTGCCGGGTGGGTGGACGAGACGGTAGGTCCGCGTGTGGATCATCCAGGCCTCGTACCGGTCGGCGGGGCTGCCGCTGCGCGCGGTGTGGCCTTCGTCGAGGGAGGGGGAGGGACACGGGCAGGACGAGTCGGTGCACGGGCGTCCGGCTGGGTGGCCGGCCAGGACCGGGCGGCGGCGGTAGCGCGTCGCCGTGCCGTTGAGCATGGGGCAGTGCGCGGCGGTGTACGGCAGGCACTCGGGGTGCAGCGCCGGTTCGGGGGAACGGCCCTGGACGACGTCGGCCGGCCGGACGATCAGGTAGCACCGCTCGTCCAGGGGCTGGCCGCATATCTGACACAGGCGCCGCAGGAAGGCGGCCAGGGCCCGCTCGGCGTGCAGGCTGCCGAAGGCGGCATGGCCGCCGTGGACCAGGGACACCCACGGCACGACCAGCCCTCCTGCCAGGGGCCGGCGCGCACAGCGTTGGGGTATCGAGGGCATCTGTCTTTTCCTTTCGGTTCGAGGAGCAGGGCGAGTGGGCGTCAGTGGCCGGGTGGTGGGGGAGGGCCGGTCAGGAGGTCGTCCCAGTTGGCGTAGCGGCAGCCGGTTGCCTCGTGCAGGCGAAGGTGCAGCCAGGACAGGTCCCGTCCGGTGCGGACGACGGCCTCGGCGCCGATGGCCGCGGCCCGTGGGTAGACCGTGTCGTCGTCGGTGCCGACGAGTGCGAGGACCAGGCCGGGGCGCTGGGGCATGTGGCGCAGCCGGAACGCGGTGTAGCTGCGCTCGTCCAGGATCACGAGCGGGGCGAGGCGGTACTCCTCGGCGCTGAACAGAGGCGAAGGCATGCGTCGCAGGGGAACCGTGCAGGGCAGCAGGCCGACCGGGTCGGCTTCCGGGCTGTCGCTGATGAAGAGCACTGGCGTTCGCGCCCGGTCCCCGGGCGCTGGCGCTGAGTTGGTCATGGGTGCGGAGCGTCGCTTTCGTCGTCGGGGAGGAATGCCGGGCAGGCAGGCGGGGCGAACCGCGTGGCCAGCCCCGCCTGCCCGTGCCCACAGGTCAGAAGCGGGGGCGGTCAGTCGTGTGGCGTGTTCGCGGCGGGGGCGTCGGTTGCCGGGTGGGGCCATCGCCAGCTGCCGTGGTGGAGGTCGGTCCAGCGGCAGGCGCCGTCCGGGTTCCACTGCACGCGCACGGGACCCCAGCCGCCGGTGGGGTCGGTGCGGCGGATTGCCGCCGGGCGGCCGAGTAGGTGGGCACGGCGCAGGTTGCTGCCGTCCAGTTGGGGGGCCTGCCCGTGCTGGTCCAGGGCCTGGAGTACGTCGGCGAGCAGTGCCCAGAGCTGGTCGGGGTCCTGGGGCAGCGTGCGGATGCGGCGGTCGGAGGTGACGATCCGGCGGGCGGCCTCGTCGCCGCGGCGGTACCAGAGGCCACTGCCTGGCACCGCCCGCACGGCGCTGCTCAGCTCCTTCACGTCCGGGCCGGCCGGTTCTCCGGGACGGGTGAGGATGCGGAACGTCTCACCGATCCCCAGGTAGTAGGCGGCCTCGTGGGCCGGCTTCAGCGGGCCGTCGTCGTCGGCGGGTGACGGCTCGGGCAGGGGCGCTGTACTCATGTCGCCGGCGTACGTTCGGGCGGCTGCCACGGTGCTGAGGGAGATGACCATGGTCGTTTCTGCTTTCTCGGGCGGTGGGGGGAAGCGGCCGTGCTGCGATGACCGCCGGGATCGCCGGGCAGGAAGGCGAGCGCTCCCTGCCCGGCGATCCGAGAGGCGGTCAGTCCTCGATGAGCTCCAGGCAGGAGAGCGGGACGCCGTTGCCGGGCAGCCGGTACCGCTTGGTGTTCTCGGGGATGCGGTAGCGGCTGCGGGGGTCGGTGCGCAGCAGCCGGGTGGAGTACTCGTCCAGCAGGAAGCCCGCGCGCGTGCCGCTGCGGTTGCGTTCCTGGACGGTGCCGGTGAGCCTGCGCAGGCAGGCCGGGCGCAGCGAGTCGGTGATCCGGGCCCGGGAGCCCGCCGTGATGCTGTTGTAGGCGGCGGAGTCCAGTTCACGCAGCCGTGTCGCGCACGCTTCCTGCACGGTCGCGACGGCGGCGGTGTCGGGCAGCTGGCTGATGTAGGCGCGGACCTCGTTGATACCGATGGGCATGGCGCTTCACCTTTCGGTTGAAGGGGTGGGGTGACCGGCCGGGCACCGGGCGGTGCCCGGCCGGAGCGTGGGGTGTCGGACGCTCAGGCGTCGG
>NZ_JAPSIW010000279.1 GCF_031178505.1 Streptomyces sp.
TCGCGCGGCTCGTGGAGCACTGCGCGGGACGCCGGATGCTTCTTCTGCTGGACAACTGTGAGCACCTGCTGGGGCCGGTGGCCGGCCTGGCCGAGGAACTGCTCGCCCGGTGTCCGGGGGTGCGGGTGCTGGCGACGAGCCGGGAGCCGTTGGGGGTGCCGGGGGAGGTGGTGCGGCCGGTGGGGCCGTTGGCGCCGGAGGCGGCGTTGCGGTTGCTGGGGGAGCGGGGTGCGGCGGCGCGGCCGGGTTTCCGGGTGGAGGAGGACGTGGTGGCGGCGGGGGAGGTGGTGCGGCGGCTGGACGGGTTGCCGTTGGCGATCGAGCTGGCGGCGGCGCGGTTGCGGGTGCTGGGTGTGCGGCAGATCGCGGAGCGGCTGGACGACCGGTTCCGGTTGCTGACGTCGGGGGCGCGGACGGTGTTGCCGCGTCAGCAGACGCTGCGGGCGGTGGTGGACTGGTCCTGGGAGTTGCTGGACCCTGTCGAGCGGGCGGTGCTCGGCCGGTTGTCGGTGTTCACGGGGGGTTGTGATCTGGAGGCGGCCGAGGCGGTGTGCGCGGGGCCGGAGGGGTGGGACGTCCTGGGGGTGCTGGGGTCGCTGGTGGACAAGTCGCTGGTGGTGGCGGGCCCGGGTGAGGGCGGGATGCGTTACCGGCTGCTGGAGACGGTCGCGGAGTACGCGGGGGAGCGGCTGGACGAGGCCGGGGAGCGGTCCGCGGCGGAGCGCCGCCATCTGACGTACTACCGCGAACTCGCCCGCACCACCGACCCCCGACTGCGCGGCCACGGCCAGGTCGAGGCCATGGCCCGCCTCGACACCGAGTACGGCAACCTGCGCACCGCCCTGCGCCGCGCCGTCGACGCCCGTGAGGAGGACGAGGCCCTGGTGCTCGTCCACTCCCTCCTCTGGTACTGGCAGATGCGCGACCTGCGCACCGACGCCCTGCACGGGGCGCGGGCCGCCGCCGCGCTCGGACCCGACCCGTTCACGCCGCCCGCCGCCCCCGTCGTACCCCTGCACGAGCCGTGCACGGCCGCGCCGCCCCCGCTCTCCGAGGAGCAGCGCTGGGAGGCCCGGCGCGGGGTGCGGCTCGTGGAACTGCTCAACATGGACCACGACACCGGCCGCTGGACCACCCCCGAGGGCGTGCGCAGGCTCCGCGAGATGACCGCCGTCCACCGGCCGGGCCTGCCGCAGAGCTGCCGCCTCCCCGGCGCCTTCGCCGTCTTCGCGGTCCTCCTCATCGGCGAGGCCGGCCGGCTGCGCGAGATCCTCGACGCGACCGTCGAGGCCTGCCGCCGCCACGGCTACGCGTGGGAGCTGGCCAACGCCCTCCAGCAGCGGGCCAACATGTTCGCCAACCGGGCCGACCTGGCCGCCGAGGCGAGCGCCGACGCCGACGAGAGCCTGGAGATCTTCGAACGCCTCGGGGACGCCTGGGGCGCCGCGGAGGCACTCTCCTCCCGCGCCGAGGCCCACGAGCGCCTGCTCCGCTTCGAGGAGGCCGGCGCGGACTTCGCCGCCGCCATCGGCCACGCGGCGAAGATCGGCGCCCAGTCCCAGATGGCACTGCTCCGCGCCCGCTACGCCGACATCCTCATCGAGACCGGGCGGACGGCGGAGGGCGAGGCGATCCTGCGCGAGATCCTGGCCGGCGCGCACGGCCGCGGCCACGAACCCATGCTGGGCGCCCGCCTGTTCCTGGCCCTCGCCCTCGGCCGCACCGGACAGTACGCGGAGGCCCGCGAGCATCTCGACGCCCTGCGGGCCGAGTTCGGCTCCGCGACCCTCTCCCTCTTCGAGGGCTTCACCCTCGGCTGCCTGAGCTGGCTGGACAACCTGGAAGGGCGGTACGGCTCCGCGCTCGACCTGGCCGTGGAGGCGTACGGGCGCTCCCTGGACGCCCTGTCGATGATGGTCGCCCCGCAGATGCCCGCCGCCCACACGGTCGCCGCCGCCTGGGCGCTCGCCGGCCTCGGCGGCCCGGAGGCCCGGCTCGGGGCGGTGCTCCTCGGCGCCCGCGCCGGCTTCCTGCCCGACGGCCACCGGTCGCCGTCCCTGGAGCGGGAGAACCTGGAGAAGGCCACGGAGCTGAGCCGGAGCGTCCTCGGCGAGGCCGCCTTCGAGGCCGCGTACGCCGAGGGCGACGGCCTCTCCATGGAAGAGGCCGCCGCCCTGCTCGGACGCGCCGCCGACGCGATCAGAGCACGCGCCGAGTCCTGACCCCCCTGGGGCCCCGCGTCAGGTCTTCCTGCGGAACTTGGACACCGCGAGCGGCGCCGTGACGAGGGTGATGACCAGCGCCCAGCCGAGCGTCATCCACACCGCGTGGGCGACCGGACCGCCGTTGATCAGGTTGCGGGCCGCGTCGGCCAGGTTCGACAGCGGGTTGTAGTCCGTGAAGGTCTCCAGCCAGCCCGGCATCGAGGTCGTCGGCGCGAAGATCGACGAGCCGAACTGGAGCGGCATGAGGACCAGCATGGCCATGCCCTGGACCGCCTGGGCCGTCTTCAGGGTGAGCCCGAGGAGGATGAAGATCCACATCAGCGAGGCGCCGAAGACCATCGACAGTCCGATCGCGGCCAGCAGGTGCAGGAACGAGGTGTGGATCTCCAGACCGAGCAGGAAGCCCATGCCGAGCAGGATCGCGGTGGCGATCAGCATCCGGCCGACCTCCACGACGATCTTGGCGATCAGGACGGAGGACCGGGCGATCGGCATCGTCCGGAACCGGTCCATGACCCCCTTCTTGAAGTCGTCGTTGATGCCGACGCCCACGGCCATGGCGATGTTCATGCCCATCATCGCCATCAGGCCCGGCGTCACGTAGTTCACGTAGACGTCGTTGTTGCCCTTGCCGGCGATGGCGCCGCCGAAGACGTACACGAACAGCAGGATGAAGATGATGGGCATCATCACGGCGTCGAACATCGACTCCGGGTCCTGCTTGATCTGGAGGGCGTTGCGCCGGGCCAGGGCCGCGATGTGGCGGAGATTGGCCCGCAGGCCGATGCGGCCCTCGTCGTCGGCGGCGGACCGGGCCGGCGTACGGGCCGGGGCGCCGGCGGGGGACTCGGTGACGGTGGTCGTGCTCATGCGGCGACCTCCTCGCTGATCGTGTCGGACGGGGTGGTGGCGGAGGTCCGCCGGCCCGTGATGGCCAGGAACACCTCGTCGAGGCTGGGCAGATGGGTGCCGATGTGGGCGATGCCGAAGCCGCGCGCCCCGAGCAGGGCGACGACGGCGGTCAGCTGCTGGTCGGTGAGGATGGGCACGTGCAGCGCGCCCTCGTCCGGTACGACGGTGGCGCCGGCGACCCCGTCGAGCCCGGTCTCGCGGAGCGCGGCGGCCATCGCGGGCACCTGGTCCGGGTCGGTCGGCCGGATCATCAGGGTGCGGCCGCCGACCTTCGCCTTCAGCTCGTCCACACCGCCCTTGGCGACGACCTTGCCGCGGTCGACCACGGTCAGCTCGCTCGCGAGCTGTTCCGCCTCCTCCATGTACTGGGTGGTCAGCAGCACGGTCACGCCCTCCGCGACCATCTGCCGCACCTCGTCCCAGACCTCGTTGCGGGTGCGGGGGTCGAGACCGGTGGTCGGCTCGTCCAGGTACAGGACGGCGGGCCGGCCGATCATCGAGGCGGCCAGGTCGAGACGGCGCCGCATGCCGCCGGAGTAGGTCATCGCGGGCCGCTTGGCGGCCTCCGTGAGCGAGAAGCGCTCCAGCATCCCGTCGGCCCGGCGGCGGGCGTCGGCGCGCGAGAGGTCGAGCAGCCGCCCGATCATGTACAGGTTCTCCCAGCCGGACAGCTTCTCGTCGACCGAGGCGTACTGGCCGGTCAGGCCGATGGTGCGGCGCAGCTGTCGGGGCTGGCGCACCACGTCGTACCCGGCGACGGTCGCCGTCCCGGCGTCCGGGACGAGGAGTGTGGACAGGCAGCGGACCAGGGTGGTCTTCCCGGCGCCGTTCGGCCCGAGGACCCCGAGGACGGTGCCCTCCCGCACGTCCAGGTCGACCCCGTCGAGGGCCTTCGTCGCGCCGAAGTGCTTCACGAGGCCCCGGACCTCGACGGCGTTGGTGTGTGATCGCGTCATGTCCCCAGGAAACAGGCACCCACCGACAGGCCCCCGACAAACGACCGACAGCGCCCCCACGGCCCCGACGAACGACCGACAGCGGCCCCCCGACGACCTGCCCACAAGGCCGGCAGCCCGCCGGCGAGGGGCCGGCGGGCTGTCGGGGGAGGCGGATCAGTGGAAGGTGTGCTCCTCGGCGGGGAACGCCCCGCCGGTGACGTCCTCGGCGAAGGCACGGGCCGCGTCCCCGAGCGTCGCGCGCAGATCCGCGTACTGCTTGGTGAACCGCGGCACCTTGCCGCCGGTCAGACCCGCCATGTCGGTCCAGACGAGGACCTGCGCGTCGGTGCCGGCACCCGCGCCGATGCCGATGGTCGGGATCTGCAGCGAACGCGTGACCTCGGCGGCCAGCTCGGCCGGGACCAGCTCCAGGACCACCGCGAACGCGCCGGCGTCCTGGGCCGCCTTGGCGTCGCGGAGCAACTGGTGCGCGGCCTCGTCGGAGCGGCCCTGCACCCGGTAGCCCATGGTGTTCACGGACTGCGGGGTGAGGCCCAGGTGGGACATGACCGGGATGCCGGCCTGTACGAGCAGCTCGGTCTGCGGCAGCGAACGCTCGCCGCCCTCCAGCTTGATCGCGCCGACGCCGCTCTCCTTGACCAGCCGCGTGGCGTTGCGCAGGGCCTGGACGGGCCCTTCCTGGTACGAGCCGAAGGGGAGGTCGCCGACGACGAGGGCGCGCCTGGTGCCCCGGACGACGGCGGCGGACAGGAGGGCCATCTCGTCCATCGTGACGGGCACGGTGGTGTCGTAGCCGAGGTGACAGTTGCCCATGGAGTCGCCGACGAGGATCACCGGGATGCCGGCCTCGTCGAAGACGGAGGCGGTCATCGCGTCGTAGGCGGTGAGCATGGGCCACTTCTCGCCGCGGACCTTGGCGGCGGCGATGTCGTGGACGGTGATACGGCGGGTGCCCTTCCCCCCGTACAGCGCCTTGCTGCTGTCGGCGGGCGGTTTCTGGGCAGCCTGAAGCGTCATGGTGCACGGCTCCTTGTGTCATCTCGAGGCGCCCTGACGGCGTCCCCGGACCACGTCCATGGTGGCACTTGGTCGGCCGGGCGGGAAAGTGGGCCGGAGTGGCGCTGTTCACACCCGCGACACACCGGGCCCCCGCAGGCGGGCGGCCGGAGACGGCGGCGCAGGGGGGGACGGAGGGGTACGAATGTGCGGGTTCTGTCACAGCCACCCGGACCGCGCCACCTGCAGGAACCCCGGGACGGGGGTGTGTCGTCCCTGGGGGAGTACGACGGTCCCGGAGATCCCCTAGGGTCGACGTCGGGCACGGAGTGCGACGCAGTAGGCAGTACGACGCCGCCGGCACGTCCGGCGGCTAGGCAGTGAGGACGGGCGATGGCGCGGGTGGACATGACGGGGACCGACGGACGCGGCGGAGGAAGCGGGCGCCCCGGCTTCCGGGCCGGCTCCGGGACCCGCTCACGGGCCCTCCTGGACCGTCTGCGCCACGACCGCGGGATCTGGCGCCGCGGCGTCCTCCTGGCCCTCACCTCGCTCGTGCTCACCCTCCTGATGGTCTTCCACGCCGAGATTCCCAACCGGGTCGGCAACCTCGGCAGCCTCACCGAGACGTTCCTGCCCTGGCTCGGCCTCTTCCTGCCGGTCCTCCTCGTCCTCGCGCTGCTGCGCCGCTCCGCCACCGCGCTGATCGCGCTGCTGCTCCCCGTGGTGGTCTGGCTGAACCTCTTCGGCGGTCTCGTCGCCGACAAGTCGGCCGTGGGTGGCGACCTCACCGTCGCCACCCACAACGTGAACGCCGACAACCCGGACCCCGAGGGCACCGCCCGCCGTCTCGCCGCCTCGGGCGCCGACGTGCTGGCCCTGGAGGAGCTGAAGGGCGACATGGTCCCGGTCTACGAGCGGGTTCTCGCCGAGGCCTACCCGCACCACTCCGTGCAGGGCACGGTCGGCCTGTGGAGCAAGCTGCCGCTGCGCGGCGCCGAGCCGGTCGACATCCACATGGGCTGGACCCGGGCCATGCGGGCCGAGGTCGTGACCTCCAAGGGGGCGGTCCGGGTGTACGTCGCCCACCTCCCCTCCGTACGGGTCAAGCTGAACGCGGGCTTCACCGCCAACCAGCGCGACACCAGTGCCAACGCACTCGGCGAGGCCATCGCGGCCGACGGCAACGAGCGGGTCGTCCTCCTCGGAGACCTCAACGGCACCATGAACGACCGGGCGCTCAACGCGGTCACCTCGCAGATGCGGTCCACGCAGGGCGCGGCGGGCGACGGCTTCGGCTTCAGCTGGCCGGCCTCCTTCCCGATGGCCCGGATCGACCAGATCATGGTGCGGGGCGGTGAGCCGATGGCCTCCTGGACGCTGCCGGAGACGATGAGCGACCACCTTCCGGTCGCCGCGCGCATCGGCTTCTGACGCCGGGGGCGGCCGGACCGGTCGGGGTCCGCCGGGGAGGGGAGCGGGACGGGTGCCTCCGGTCCGAAACCTCCCCTTCATCCCCCGGAAGCCGGCGGGAACATTTCTCCTGGGAGACTTTGTTCCGTCGAAGAACTTACTTCCGGAAAGGCCCCCTCCCCTCATGCCCTTGGCCCTGCTCGCGCTCGCCGTCTCCGCCTTCGGCATCGGCACCACCGAGTTCGTGATGATGGGCCTCCTGCCCAATGTCGCCGACGACCTCGGCACCTCCGTCCCCACCGCGGGCCACCTCGTCTCGGCCTACGCCCTCGGCGTCGTCGCAGGCGCCCCGCTGCTCACCGCCCTCGGCTCCCGCGTCCCGCGCAAGCGGATGCTCCTGCTCCTGATGGCGCTGTTCATCGTCGGCAACCTCGCCTCCGCCCTCGCCCCCGGCTTCGGCTGGCTCCTCGCCGGCCGGGTCCTCGCCGGGCTCCCGCACGGCGCCTTCTTCGGCGTCGGCGCCGTCGTCGCCGCCCGGCTCGTCCGGGAGGACCGCCAGGCGCGGGCGGTCGCCACGATGTTCCTCGGCCTGACCGTCGCCAACATCCTCGGCGTACCGGCCGCCACCCTCCTCGGACAGCACCTCGGCTGGCGGGCCACCTTCCTCGTCGTCGCCGTGATCGGCCTGGTCGCCCTCGCCGCGCTCGCCCGCCTCGTGCCGTACGTGCCCGTCGACGAGCGCCAGGGCCTCGGCCGCGAGCTGCGCGCCCTGCGCCGCCCGCAGGTGCTGCTGGGGCTCCTCACCGCGGTCTTCGGCTTCGCCGGCGTCTTCGCGGTCTACTCGTACCTCGCCTCGATGACGACCGAGGTCATGGGCTTCGGCGAGTCCACCGTCACGGTCGTCCTCGCCCTCTTCGGCATCGGCATGACCGGCGGGGCGCTCGCCGCCGGTCCGCTCACCGACCGGGCGCCGCGCCCGACGCTCTACGGCTCGCTCGCCGCCCTCGCGCTCACCCTGGTCGCCTTCCGCTTCACCGTGCACGTGCCCTGGCTGGCCCTGGTGACGGTGGTCGTCCTCGGCGCGGTCGGGTTCATGACCACCACCCCGCTCCAGATGCTGGTCATGAACAAGGCCAAGGACGCCCCGACCCTCGCCTCGGCCTCCAACCACTCCGCCTTCAACCTCGCCAACGCGGGCGGCGCCTGGGCCGGCGGCGCCGCGATCGCCGCCGGCTGGGGCTGGACCTCCCCGGCCCTCGTCGGCGCGGTCCTCGCCGCCGTGGGCCTCGCGATCGCCGTCCTGGCGGGGGTGCTCGACCGTGGGCCCGCCGCGTCGGGTACGGAGGGGGAGGCGTCCCGCGTCGTCACGGGAAGCCCGCTCGTCGACGCCGAGCCGGAGGCGGCCCCGACCCCGTCGCCGTCCCGGGCGTAGGCCGGCGAGGAGCCGGCCGTCCGGGTGGGTCTCCCGGTCCGGTTGTCCGGCCGCGGGTCCGGTTCCGGTCTCCCTGGGTCCCGGCCCGGCCGTCCGGGTGGG
>NZ_JAPSIW010000990.1 GCF_031178505.1 Streptomyces sp.
CAACCGCCGCCGCACTCTGGAAGCAGATCCGCGGATCACCGATCTGGAAGCCGCCCTCGCTGTAGCCCAGGGTGAATTGGGGGCCGCCAAGCTCGCCGTCCATGACGCCGAAGCGGAGCTGAAGCGCAGCGAGGCGGACGTCGAGCAGGTGGCAGGGCGCATTGAACGCGACGAAGCCAGGCTGAACAGCGGAACGGGCCTGTCCAAGGACCTGGTGGCGCTGCAGAAAGATATCGCATCACTCAATAAGCGGCGGTCCGACCTCGAGGACGTAGAGCTCGAAGTGCTGGAGCGGCTCGACTCCCTGCGCGAGCGCCAGGCGGCGCAGCAGAAAATTGTCGATGACATCCAGGGTTCCTTCGCCGTGATCCGGGCTGAACTGGATGAGCAGCTGGCAGAGATCACCGCTGAAGAGGCCGTTGTGCGCGGTCGCAGGGCAGAGTTCGCCGCAGGGCTGGACGACGGTCTGCTGGCAGTCTACGAAAAGACCCTTGCCCGGCGGGGAGTCGGCGCTGCCAGGCTTTTCCACGGCACCTCTGAGGGGTCAGGCATGCAGCTGAGCCCGGGCGACCTTGCTGAGATCAAGGCCGCGGCCGAGGATGACATTGTCTTCTGCCCTGACTCCGGCTGCATCCTGGTGCGCTCAGCAGAGTGGGTGTGACGCCGGGGTGTCCCCGCGCCTCCTAGTTGGGCAGGATGATGTTCAGGGCGTGTGCCTTGCGCGCCGTGCCGGGCACAAGTTCGGCGTTCCACTTTTCGCCGGCGGCCTTGTGTAGCTGTACGGGCGTTTGCGGTGCCTTTCCGGGCCGGGTCAGCAGATGCCGCGCGAGTTCGCCGCGGGTGTGCTTCGCGAAGTGGCTGACCACCTTCCGCGCGCCGTTCACCTCAGTGAAAACGTTGACCGTCACCGTCGACGCCGCCGGGGGAGTCCACGCCGCGGCGTAGGTGCTGGAGCGGCAGTCCACCAGCAGCTGCCCGGACACCGCGGCGGCCAGGGCGTCCGTCAGCTGCGGCTTCCAGAACGAGGCAAGACGGCCGACGTCGGGCAGCGACGTTGACATCGACAGCCGGTACGCGGGCACGGAGTCCGCGAAACGGATGGCGCCCCAGAGGGCGGAGATCACCAGGACCGATTCATCGGCCTTGCGGCGCTGCCGCCCCGTCATCGACTTGTAGCCGAGGGCGTCGTACAGCACCCCGGAATACACCTGGTGGGCCGGCGCGGCCGGTTCAGCGTGCAGCCGGGTGTTGCGTTCGACGTCGGACTGCAGTGATGCTCCTACGCCCAGGAGTGCGAGGGCGTCCTCATGCGCGCTCACCGTACCGAGTGCCTCAAGGACTTTGGCCCGGCAGGAGTTGAGGTCGGGGAAGCTCAGGGAGGTCCAGTCCATGGCGTCGCCACGGGTCGCAGGGGTTTTGCCTTCGGACGGGGGAAGCAGGATCAGCACCGTACGATCTTACCGGTGGTCTGCAGGACCAGCCGGACTCACAATTTAGGCAAGGTTCCGGCCGAGGAAGGACAACACTGCGGGCAGGATTGAGCGCCAGTAAGCAGTGTCGTGCCCGCCGGGCAGGAATCCTCCTTCCACCGGGCCAGGGAGCGCGCTGACGTATTCGCGGACGGTTGCCGCGAGCTCGTCATCCCTGCCGCAGTCGATACGTTTGGGAATGGCCGCCAGCCGGGGGCGGAGCGCGAAGACGTCGTTCGCCGCGAAATCCGCCGGGCTGTCAAAGGCGCCTTTCATGCGTGCGTCGTGACGTGACCAGATAGCCGGGCTCATCGCGGCTATGGCCCGGATGCCGGGCAGCCGCGCCTGCGAGGCCAACAACAGGGCGCCGAAACCGCCCATGGAGAGGCCGAAAAGCCCGATCTGCCCGAGATCAAAGCCCTGCACGCCGAGGAAAGGAACGAATTCCCGCACCAGCATCGACTGCGTGTCGCTGCCGTCCCTGCGCGCATGCCACCAGG
>NZ_JAPSIW010000014.1 GCF_031178505.1 Streptomyces sp.
ACCGACCTGCCGGTGGAACGCGTCGGCGAGCACAGCGGTCTGGGCACGGCGGCGAACCTCCGCCGCCACTTCACGCGCGTCCTGGGCCTCTCCCCGACGGCCTACCGGCGTGCGGTCACGCCTTCGGCGCCACCTTCGACAGACCGTTGATGATGCGGTCCATGGCGTCACCGCCCGTCGGGTCGGTGAGGTTCGCCAGCATCTTCAGGGTGAACTTCATCAGGACCGGGTGGGTCAGACCGCGCTGCGTCGCGATCTTCATGACCTTCGGGTTGCCGATGAGCTTCACGAACGCGCGGCCGAGCGTGTAGTAGCCGCCGTAGGTGTCCTTCAGGATGCGCGGGTAGTTCCGCAGCGCCAGCTCGCGCTGCTCCGGGGTGGTGCGGGCGTGCGCCTGGACGATGACGTCGGCGGCGATCTGCCCGGATTCCATCGCGTAGGCGATGCCCTCGCCGTTGAACGGGTTGACCAGACCGCCCGCGTCACCCACCAGCAGCAGGCCCTTGGTGTAGTGCGGCTGCCGGTTGAAGGCCATCGGCAGGGCCGCGCCGCGGATCGGCGTCGTCATGTTCTCCGGGGTGAAGCCCCAGTCCTCGGGCATCGAGGCGCACCAGGCCTTCAGGACCTCGCGCCAGTCCAGCTCGCGGAAGGCGGAGGAGGAGTCCAGGATGCCGAGGCCCACGTTGGAGGTGCCGTCGCCCATGCCGAAGATCCAGCCGTAGCCGGGCAGCAGCCGGTCCTGCGGGCCGCGCCGGTCCCACAGCTCCAGCCAGGACTCCAGGTAGTCGTCCTGGTGGCGGGGGGTCGTGAAGTACGTCCGCACGGCCACGCCCATCGGCCGGTCCTCGCGCCGGTGCAGCCCCATCGCCAGGGAGAGCCGGGTGGAGTTGCCGTCGGCGGCGACGACCAGCGGGGCGTGGAAGGTGACCTCGCGCTTCTCCTCGCCGAGCTTGGCCCGGACCCCGGTGATCCGGCCCGTACGGTCGTCGGTGACGGGCCCCTGCACGTTGCAGCGCTCGTACAGCCGGGCCCCGGCCTTCTCCGCCTGACGGGCCAGCATCTCGTCGAAGTCGTCCCGCTTGCGGACCAGTCCGTAGTCCGGGTACGAGGCGAGGTCCGGCCAGTCGAGCTGGAGCCGTACGCCTCCGCCGATGATCCGCAGGCCCTTGTTCCGCAGCCAGCCGGCCTCTTCGGAGATGTCGATGCCCATGGCGACGAGCTGCTTGGTGGCACGCGGGGTGAGGCCGTCGCCGCACACCTTCTCGCGGGGGAAGGCCGTCTTCTCCAGGAGCAGGACGTCGAGCCCGGCCTTCGCGAGGTAGTACGCGGTGGTGGAGCCGGCCGGGCCCGCCCCGACGACGATGACGTCTGCGCTGTGCTCGGAGAGGGGCTTCTCGGTCACGGCGGAGTCTCCCAGGGTTCGGCGATGAGGATGTGTCGCAGTCTATGGGGGCCCGTCCCGGCGGCACCGGAGGGTGCCGGAGGGGCCGGTCCTCGGCCGGCCGGAGCCCCGCGCCGCATGGGCGCGGGTAGTCAGGGCCGTACCCGGTGTGGGGGCGTCACCGCGCCCGCAACGGTGCTACGCCGGCTCGGGCTTGAAGCCCCGGTGCAGGGCGACGATGCCACCGGTGAGGTTCCGCCAGGCCACCTTCGACCAGCCGGCCTTCTGCAGGAGGGCGGCGAGGGCCGGCTGGTCCGGCCAGGACTGGATGGACTCGGCGAGGTACACGTAGGCGTCGGGATTGGAGGAGACCGCGCGGGCCACCGGCGGCAGCGCGCGCATCAGGTACTCCTCGTACACCGTGCGGAAGGGCGCCCAGGTCGGGTGGGAGAACTCGCAGATGACGACGCGGCCGCCGGGCTTCGTCACCCGGTACAGCTCGCTCAGCGCCCGCTCGGTGTCCTGGATGTTGCGCAGGCCGAAGGAGATGGTCACGGCGTCGAAGACGTCGTCGCGGAACGGCAGCTTCATCCCGTCGCCCGCCGTGAACGGCATCCACGGGTGGCGCTCCTTGCCGACCCGGAGCATGCCGAGGGAGAAGTCGCAGGGCACGACGTACGCCCCCGCCCGCACGAAGGGCTGGGAGGAGGTGGCCGTGCCGGCGGCCAGGTCGAGGACCTTCTGCGCCGGGCGGGCGTCGACCGCCTTCGCGACCTCCTTGCGCCAGCGGCGGTCCTGGCCGAGCGAGAGCACGTCGTTGGTGAGGTCGTAGTTCGCCGCCACGTCGTCGAACATCGAGGCGACTTCGTGCGGCTGCTTGTCCAGGGATGCGCGGGTCACGCCTCCCATTGTGGCAGCCGCCCTCCCCCACCCCCGGGACCGCCCCCGCGCCGCGTCCCTACCGGCGGCGGAAGACCAGGCGGCCGTCGATGACCGTGGCCACGCAGGTGACGGCGCCCCGGCGTACGAGGGCCTCGGTGTCGGGGACGTCGAAGACGGCGAACCGCGCGACGCCACCGGCCACGAGCCGGGGCAGCAGGACGAGCGGCACCGGGGAGAGCGACGGAGGGCCCGGCAGGACCTCGGGGCGGCGGCCCACGGCGAGCCCCGCCCGGCGCACCGCGTCGACCACCGCCCGGTCGCGCAGCTCGCCGGCCACGGCGACCGTCCCGTGCGCGAGGAGCCGCTGCACCCCGCGCCGCGCCGAGGCGCCCCGCCGCGCGGGGTCGGCGCGGAAGACGGCCCGCGCGCGCTCTCCGGTGAGCGGTTCGGTGCCGAGGGTCGCGGCCTCCCGGGGGTCCGGGTGGTAGGTCTGCTCCAGCAGCTCGGGCCCGTACGGGTTGAGCAGGCCGGGCGTGAGGATGCCCGGCCACCGGCGCGTGCGCGCCTGGGGGCGGGCCTGGGCCAGTTCCTCGTACGGGCCGACGGCGGCGACGCGCGCGCCGTCGACCAGAACGGCGGCCCCGGGCGTCGCCTCGGCGACGTGGATCGTCAGCACCGGCGGTTCAGCGGGCGTCGAGCAGCTTCAGCTCGGGGTGGGCCGTGCCGCCCTCGATCGCGGTGGAGGAGATGTGGGAGACGACGCGGTCGTCGACCGGGTCGTTCGCCGGGTCGTCGTGGACGACGAGGTGCTCGTACGTGGTGGCGCGCTGCGCCGGGACGCGGCCGGCCTTGCGGATGAGGTCGATGATCTCCAGGCGGTTGGAGCGGTGCTTGGCACCGGCGGAGGAGACCACGTTCTCCTCCAGCATGATCGAGCCGAGGTCGTCGGCGCCGTAGTGCAGGGACAGCTGGCCGACCTCCTTGCCGGTGGTCAGCCAGGAGCCCTGGATGTGGGCCACGTTGTCGAGGAAGAGGCGGGCGATCGCGATCATCCGCAGGTACTCGAAGAGGGTGGCCTGCGTGCGGCCCTTCAGGTGGTTGTTCTCGGGCTGGTACGTGTACGGGATGAAGGCGCGGAAGCCGCCCGTCCGGTCCTGCGTGTCGCGGATCATCCGCAGGTGCTCGATCCGCTCGGCGTTGGTCTCGCCGGTGCCCATGAGCATGGTGGAGGTGGACTCGACGCCCAGCTTGTGGGCGATCTCCATGATCTCCAGCCAGCGCTCGCCGCTCTCCTTGAGGGGGGCGATGGCCTTGCGCGGGCGCTCGGGCAGCAGCTCCGCGCCGGCACCGGCGAAGGAGTCCAGGCCGGCGGCGTGGATGCGGGTGATGGCCTCCTCGACGGAGACGCCGGAGATGCGGGCCATGTGCTCGACCTCGGAGGCGCCGAGGGAGTGGATGACCAGCTGCGGGAAGTCCTTCTTGATGGCGGCGAAGTGCTTCTCGTAGTACTCGACGCCGTAGTCCGGGTGGTGGCCGCCCTGGAACATGATCTGCGTGCCGCCGAGCTCGACGGTCTCCGCGCAGCGGCGCAGGATGTCGTCGAGGTCGCGGGTCCAGCCCTTGGCCGTGTCCTTCGGCGGGGCGTAGAAGGCGCAGAACTTGCAGGCCGTCACGCAGACGTTGGTGTAGTTGATGTTCCGCTCGATGATGTACGTCGCGATGTGCTCGGTCCCCGCGTAGCGGCGTCGGCGCGCGGCGTCGGCGGCGGCACCGAGGGCGTGCAGCGGCGCCGAGCGGTACAGGGCGAGCGCCTCCTCGGGGGTGATCCGGCCACCCGCGGCGGCGCGGTCGAGAACGGCTGCGACATCAAGAGACGTGAGTTCGGCCTTCTCGGTCACCGGGCGTGTCCCTTTCGGAGGCGTATCGACGGACCCGGCCAGCCTACGCCAGCGGTCGGCAGGCCCACGGGCGGGTGGCACGGGCGGAAACCGGAGCGCGCGGGGACGCCGGGTCCCGGTGCGGGGCGACGGCGTACGCGCGAACGAATTGCCGGTGAACGGACAATTGACGGGGCGGGGCGGCGGGACCCCCGGTGGGTCGATTCCCGGATCGCCCCCGGCCCCTTCCCGGATCTCTTCCGGGACGACCCGGGAGGGACTTACCGGAGGACGCCCGGTGACATCGGGGGAACATCCGGGGAGGCCCTCCGGGTGCCATCGGGGAGGACCCGGGGGATTCCCCGGGGACCTCGCCGGGGAATCGAGCGGAAGAATCGATTCCTCTCCCCCTTCGGCAGTTGCGCCGATTCGCCGCACGCCGGGAAATGCGCCGCATTTCGTCCCGGTGGATTTCCGAACGGGTTCAGTCCGCCCGGCGGTCCGCCGGAGCCAGCAGGTCGATCGTCACGTCGGCCGGGAATCCGGTCGTGGGACCCGTCCGGCGGGCGAACTCCCGCACTCCCGCGAGCTGCTCGGCACCGAAGCGGAAGTCGAGCGTGCGGAAGTAGCGCTCCAGGAGCCCCGCGTCGAACGCCTCCCAGCGCGCGGCCTGTTCGGCCACCTTGGTGACCTCTTCGAGGGAGAGGTCCCGGGAGGCCAGGAAGGCCTGGTGCACCTCGTGGACGGTCCCCGGCTCGCGCGCCAGGTAGTCCTTGCGCGCCGCCCAGACGGCGAAGACGAAGGGCAGCCCCGTCCACTCCTTCCACATCAGCCCCAGGTCGTGCACCTGGAGCCCGAGCCGGGGCGCCTCGTGGAGGGAGGCCCGCAGCGCCGCGTCGCCGATGAGGACGGCGGCCTCCGCCTCCTGCATCATCAGGCCCAGGTCCGGCGGGCAGGTGTAGTAGTCGGGCCGGACCCCGTACCGCTCGGCGAGCAGCAGTTGCGCCAGGCGCACGGAGGTGCGGGAGGTGGAACCGAGGGCCACACGGGCGCCGTCCAGCTCGTCCAGGGGCCGCTGGGAGACGATCACGCAGGACATGACGGGGCCGTCGCAGCCGACGGCGATGTCCGGCAGGGCGACCAGGTCGCCGGCGTTGCGGAGGTACTCGACGAGGGTGATCGGACCGATGTCGAGGTCGCCCGCGACGAGCCGCTCGCTGAGCTTCTCCGGGGTGTCCTTGGTGAGCTCGAGGTCGAGGAGCGTTCCGGTTCTGGCGAGCCCCCAGTAGAGGGGAAGGCAGTTCAGGAACTGGATGTGTCCGACGCGGGGCCGGCTGCGCTGGTGGTCGTCGGTTGCATTGTCCACATCGCGAGGCTAGACCCGTCTCGTACGGTGGACACCTTCGGGGGCGGCACCGGCCTGCGGAGCCCGGCACACGTCAGCACCGGAGAGCGGTTCAAACATGCGAGTGACGTGATCTTTACCTCTACCGCCGCAAGCAGGTCGCGTGCTAGGCTCGACGCAAGTTGCAGTTTGGTTTCCCTTGCAGTACAGAGCCTGCGGAGCATGTAACCCGCAGGCTTTTGTAGTTTTCAGACTTGTTTGCAGGTTCTGGAGCAGGGCAACCCTTTGGCCCAAGGAGGGCTTATGGCTACCGGAACCGTCAAGTGGTTCAACGCTGAAAAGGGCTTCGGCTTCATCGCCCAGGACGGCGGCGGCCCGGATGTCTTCGTCCACTACTCCGCGATCAACGCGAACGGCTTCCGTTCGCTCGAGGAGAACCAGCTCGTGACCTTCGACGTCACGCAGGGCCCGAAGGGCCCGCAGGCGGAGAACGTCACCCCGGCCTAAGGTGCCCGGGTCGGCGACAGCGCACGACTAGAGCAGTACCCAAGGAGCCCCGCTCCGTGTCTCGCGGCACGAGCGGGGCTCCTGCCCTTTTCCGGGCCGGCGGTGTGCCGGAGGCCCGGCCCCGGCGCACCGCCCCGGGCCCGGTCAGCAGTTCGGGATCACGGTCCCGTTGTTGTCGCGGGCCTCGTCGTTGCCCCAGCGGGACAGGTAGTACGCCGAGACGTACGCCCCGTAGCCGTTCTTCCCCGCGTACACGGTGTCCAGGTCGGTCCGCAGCCACCAGTGGTTGTAGTTGCCGGAGGCGTCCCGGATCTCCTGGCCCCACACCTTGCAGTAGACGTAGTTCGTGCCCGCGTACAGCACGCCCTGCGCGTCGTTCGTGTTCGCCTGCGCGTAGCCCGTGGCGTTGGCGAAGGTGTCCACCCAGAACTTGCCGCCCCCGCCGGAGCAGCCGTTGTCGCTGGTCAGGTGCTTGGAGCCGTACGAGCCGGGGTAGGGCGCGAGGGAGACGCCGTTGATCACGATGGTCTGGCCGACCCCGTTGTAGAGCTGCTCGTAGTGGATGTGGGCGCCGGAGCTGTTGCCCGTGGAGCCCGTGGTGCCGATCTGCTGGCCCTGGGAGACGGCGGCGCCGTGCGCGACCGAGTAGGCGTTGAGGTGGAAGTAGTACGTCTTCCAGCCGCCGCCGTGGTCGACCACGATGTAGTTCCCGGCGCCGGAGGGCTGCGAGTACCGGTAGGCGGTGCCGGAGGCCGAGGCCAGGACCGGCGTGCCGGCCGTCGTACCGCCGTCGGAGCGGACGAAGTCGAGGGCCTGGCGGACCTCCGCCGAGTGATGGCTGTAGGTCCATTTCTGGCCGCAGGGGAACGGGGCCTTGAAGAGGGGCGCCGCGTGCGCGGGGCTGCTCAGGGTGAGGGCGGTGAGGAGGCCCGCGACCAGCGCGAGCAGACTGCCGAAGAGGGAGATCCGTACCGTACGCAGGGAACGCATGCGTCCTCCGGGGTAGCCGGTGCAGGGTGTCGACGCGCGTGGAACGAGACCGAACGACCACAGGGTGCCGGAAGACCGCGACGCGCAGTAGACCGCGTGCCACACATACGTGACGGCCGGATGACGTACTCCGGACACATGGCCCGGGCACCGGTTCGGGGGAGAGGCCCGCGGGTCCGACCTGCCGCCGCCCGCCACGGGTGCGACGGTGGAACCCCCCGGGCCGCCCGGGCGGATCGCCGAGAGGAGCTCCCATGAACACCGCCGGTCTGCTGCTCGACTCGTTCGGACGGGTGCGGGAGGCCGTCCACGAGGCCGTGGAAGGTCTCACGGACGAGGAACTCGCCGTACGGATCGACCCCGGGGCGAATTCGATCGCCTGGCTCGTCTGGCACCTCACCCGCATCCAGGACGACCACCTCGCGGGGGCCTTCGGCACCGAGCAGCTGTGGGACACCGACGGCTGGCGCGACCGGTTCGCACTGCCCTTCCCGAAGGGGGAGACCGGGTACGGCCACACCGGCGCCCAGGTCGCGAAGGTGCGCGCCCCCGCCGATCTGCTGCTCGGCTACCACGACGCCGTGCACGCCCGTACGGAGGAACTGCTGCGCCCGGTGAAGAACACCGACCTGGACCGCGTCGTCGACACCGCCTGGGACCCGCCGGTGACCCTCGGCGTGCGCCTGGTCTCGGTGATCGCGGAGGACCTCCAGCACGCGGGGCAGGCGGGGTACGTGCGGGGCGTGGTGGAGCGGGGCGGTACGGCCTGAATCGCGCGGCGCGCCACGGCGGTTCCTCCACCGGAAACCGTTCCGGTACAACCCCCCGACCCCGCCGGGAGTCGAACAGGTGTGGCCACAGCCACGCCTGTTTCCTATGGGGGGATTCACACCGTGCAGCACCTTTCTTCGGCCCGTCGGCTCACCGCCGCCGTCACCGCCGTCCTGGCCGTCACGACAGGCGCCCTGGTCGGGAGCCCCGGTGCGGTGGCCGCCCCGCAGGCCCCGGCCGCCCTCTCCGCCACACCCGCCGCCACGGCCGACGCGCCGCTCGCCGCCGTCCCGGCCGGCGCGTACCTCGTCAGCGCGGGCCCCAGCGGCTTCCTGACCCGCACCCCCACCGTGAACGGCACCGAGCACCGCTGGACCTCGTACGCCGACGGCGCGACCCAGCTCCTGCCCGCACGCGGCGTCGAGTACTTCGGCAGCGAGATGGCCGATCTCGTCGTCCGCCGCAACGAGACCCAGTCCACGTACTGGTTCCAGAACATGGTCGGGGACACCGGGGGCATCTCGACGGGCCTCTCCTACGGCGACCCTCGCCACCGCCCCTACGGCATCGTCGGCCGCAAGCTCGTCATGGGCCACGTCAACGACCAGGACGTCCTGGACGTCGCCGTGCTCATGCAACACCCGAACGCCTCGTCCTCCACCTCCGTGCGGGTGACCGAGATCCCCGGCAACGCGCGCGTCACCCGGGTCACCGGCACCGGCGTCCCGGACCTGGCGCTCGTCACGTACCGGATCGACTCCCAGTACCACCTGGCCGCCCTGAACCTCACCACCGGCAAGTTCGTCGAGCGGCGCACGGCGAGCCCCGGACAGACCGTCCGGTCCGCCTCCCTCACCGCCGGCCACTGGGCGTGGACCGAGCGGTCCGCCGACGGCACCGTCCAGCTCGCCACCTCCCCGCGCGGGCCGGAGCAGCCCGTCGTCACCACCCCGCTGGGCCAGGGCACCGACGCCCAGAGCACCCACCTCGCCGGCGACTGGACCCTCACCTCCCAGACCGGCGGCGGCACCGCCCTCGCCCCCTCGCCGCTCCACGCGCTCACCGCCCGCCACGTCACGTCCGGCGAGACGGTCAGGCTCCTCGACCACGTCAGCAGCACCGCCCTCCACCCCGACGGCTCCCTCGTGGTCCGGGGCGGCACCACGGACCGGGGCGAGGGTTTCTACCGGATCGCCACCGGCGAGGACGGCAGGCCCACCGCCACCCTGATCACCGGCCTCGGCGTGCCCACCGCCGTCGGGCTCGCCGCCCACACCGTCCCGCCCGTCGTCGACCTCGACAAGAGCGGCACCGTCCCGCTGAGCTGGACCCTCACCCGGTCCAACGCGGCCACGACCATCACCTTGCGCCACGTCCGCACCGGCAGGACCACGCAGACCTCCGGCGAGCGCATGGACCACTTCCGGATGGACTGGCCGGGCACCCTCGGCGCCGACATCGCCCCCAACGGCGACTACGTCTGGGAGGTCGTCGCCAAGCCCCTCAACGGCATCGGCCCGGACCTGAGGAAGACCGGCACCTTCAAGGTCGTCCGCAAGGCCGCCCTCCACGACTACGACGACAACGGCACCCCCGACCTGCTGGCCCTCGACGCCTCCGGCCGCCTGTGGAAGGACGAGGTCCGCACCGACTGGAGCAGCACCTACTGGTCGACCGGCCGCAAGCTCGCCGGCACCGGCTGGGGCATCTACAACCGCATCGAGAACGTCGGCGACATCGCCGGCGCCCCCGCCGCCGACCTCGTCGCCCGTGACGCCTCCGGCGTCCTCTGGCTCTACCTCGGCAAGGGCGACGGCACCTTCGCCCCGCGCGTCCGCCTCGGCGCCGGCTGGAACGCGTACGACAAGCTCACCGGCGGCAGCGACCTGAACTCCGACGGCAAGGCCGACATGCTCGCCACCGACACCACCGGCGGCCTGTGGCTCTACAAGGGCACCGGAAGCTGGTCCGCGCCCTTCGCCCCGCGCGTCCGCATCGGCACCGGCTTCGGCATCTACAACCAGCTCACCGCCACCGGTGACCTCGGCGGCACCGTCTCCGGCGACCTCCTCGCCCGCGACACCTCCGGCGTCCTCTGGTTCTACCCGGGCAACGGCAGCGGCGGCTTCGCGCCCCGCGTCCGCCTCGGCGCCGGCTGGGGCGCCTTCACCCACCTCGTCGGCCTGGGCGACGCCAACCGCGACGGCCGCAACGACCTCTACGCGTACGGCCCCGGCGGCTCGTACGTCTACCCCGGCACCGGCAACGCCACGGCCCCCTTCGGCCCGCGCGTGACCAGCTCCATCCACCCGGCGACGACGACCCCGTTCAACCCGGTCGTCTGACGGTCCCTCCCGGCAGTTCTACCCACCCTCGCCCTCGGGCGAGGGACGCCCGGCCCGGTTCCGGCCGGTCAGCGGCACGGTCGCCCAGACCGTCTTGCCGACACACCGGTCCTTCACGCCCCACGCGCTCGCGAGGGCGGCCACGAGCAGCAGCCCGTAGCCGCCCTCGCCGGGCTCCGGGTCCGTGCGCGGTGACGGCAGGCGCTCGCACCGGGCATCCGACAGCTCCACCCGGACCTGGTCCTCCTCCCGCTCCATCCGCACCTCGAAATCCCGGCCGCGCACCCGCCCGTGGAGGGCGGCGTTGGAAGCCAGCTCGGCGACGACCAGCTCGACCGCCTCGGCGGCCGGGCCGGTCACGCCCCAGTCGTGGAGCTGCTGCACGGCGAGCAGACGGGCCAGCCGCGCACCCCGGCGCGTGGCCGACAGACGGAGCGCGAACACCGGGGTGAACTCACTGGTTGGAGTGGTGGTTTCCGACTTCATGACCCCGAGCCTGGCGCCCCCGCCGTACGCTGACCAGCAGCGACGCGACGACGCTGGGTAACTGTACGGGTACGCCAAGAGGGCGGTACGGATGTCGGGCAACGAGGAGGAGCGGCCGGAACGGCCCTCCGAAGTGGACGGTACGGCGCACCTGTTCAACGCGCTGGGCAAAATCATCAAGGTGCTCCGCAAGAACGCGGGCCTGAGCCAGGCGGAACTGGCCGCGGTCACGCACTGCAGCGAGGATCTGGTGTCCTCCGTCGAACGGGGCGTACGGACGCCCCAACCGGACTTCCTCATCCGCGCGGACCCCGCGCTGGAGGCGGACGGGGTGCTGGTGGCGGCGGTGGACGACGTCCGGGCGGCACTGGCGCGGGCGCGGGTGAGGCACCCGGACTGGTTCCGGGACTTCGCGGACGAAGAGTCGAAGGCGGTGGCGGGTCACTACTACGAAGTGCAGGTGGTGCCCGGCATTCTCCAGACACCCGCCTACGCGGAGACGGTGTTCCGCTACCGCCGTCCGCTGTACGACGAGGAGACCATCGCACGGCGGCTTGCCGATCGACTGGCCCGTCAGACCATCTTCGAGAAGTGGCCCGCGCCGACGATGAGCTTCGTTATCGAAGAGGCGATTCTGCACCGCCCCCTGGGCGGACGGGATGCCTTCCGCGAGCAGTTGCTCCGCCTCATCGAGGTGGCGGAACTGCGCAACGTGACCCTTCAGGTCCAACCGCTGGACCGGGAGGAACACCCGGCCCTGGGAGGTGCGTTCACTCTGCTCACCCCCAAGGGGCGCCGGGAAGTCGCGTACACGGAAAGCTACGGCCACCCGCGACTGATCACCGACCCTGAAGAGGTCCGCATGTACACCGAGCGCTATGGGATCATCCGGGCGCAGGCACTCACGCCTCGCGAGTCCCTGGAGTTGATCGAGAAGATGGTGGGAGAGCTATGAGCACCACGGATCTGGCCTGGTTCAAGAGCAGCTACAGCGACGGTGAAGGTGGCAACTGCATCGAGGTCGCCTACGACTGGCGCAAGTCCAGCTACAGCAGCAGCGAGGGCGGCAACTGCGTCGAGGTCGCCGTGCACCCCGCTCTCGTGCACGTGCGGGACTCGAAGAACCCCGCGGGCCCGCAGTTCGCCGTCTCGCCCGCCTCCTGGGCCGCGTTCGTGGCCGGGGCGTCCCGGGGGTGACCTCGGCGGACTTCGTCCTCTTCGACGTGGACGGCACCCTCATGGACGCCGTCGCCAACCAGCGGCGCGTCTGGCACCAGTGGGCCGCGCGGTACGGGCTCGACGGGGACGAGGTGTACGCCGTCGCGCTGCGGACGCGGCCGGTGGAGACCTTCGCGGCCGTGGCGCCGGGGCGGGACCCGGCGGAGTGCCTGGCCCTGCTGCACGCCCTGGAGGACGAGGACGTGCGGACGGGGTCGTACGGCGCGTTCGACGGCGCCGCCGAACTGCTGGGGGCGCTGCCGGCGGACCGCTGGGCGCTGGTGACGTCGAACTACGAGCACCGGGTGCGGGGGCGGTTCGAGCGGACGGGGCTTCCGCTGCCGGGGCTGATCATCGACGCGGCCTCGGTGGTGGAGGGCAAGCCGTCACCGGTCCCGTACCTGACCGCCGCCGCCAGGCTCGGCGCGGATCCGGCGGAGTGTCTGGTGATCGAGGACACGCCCTCGGGGGTGCGCTCGGGGCTCGACGCCGGGATGAGGGTGTGGACGGTCAACACCCCGGCCCCGCACCCGGAGGCCCACCGCCACTTCCCGTCCCTGGCGGAGGCGGCCCCGCACATCCTGGCTCTGGCCGGGCGGCCGTAGGCCCCGTGGGGGGCCCGGTCCCCCGTCCGCCCAAATCCGCGCTCCCGCGTGCCCGTTGGGCTCGGCTACGCTGTCCGCCATGCAGGGGGAATTGGAAAACAGCTCTAGTTTGAACGGCAGTGGTGCTCTGCCGCTGGAACCCGGGGATCCCCGGCGCATCGGCGCGTTCAGACTGCTCGGCGTGCTCGGGTCCGGCGGTATGGGCCGGGTCCATCTCGGGGCCGTACCCGGGAAGTTCGCGGCGGTGAAGCGCGTCCTGCCCGTCCTCGCCGAGGACGCCGAGTTCCTCAGCCACTTCGGGCACGAGCTGGACAACCTCGCCCGGCTGCCCGCCGGGGCCAGTGCCAAGCTCCTCGCGAGCGACCGCACCGCCAAGCCGCCGTGGTTCGCGACCGAGTACATCCCGGGAATCACCCTCAACGAGGCCGTGCGCCTCCACGGCGGCCCGCTGCCGCCCGAGGCCCTGTGGCTCCTCCTGCGCGAGGCCGCCGCCGGGCTGCGGTCCGTGCACGCGGCCGAGATGGTGCACCGGGACCTCAAGCCGTCCAACGTGATGCTGACCGCCGGCGGGCTCTCGCTCATCGACTTCGGCGTGGCCCGGGCCGCCGACCAGTCCCGGCTCACCCGGACCGGCATGGCCATCGGGACCCCCGCCTACATGGCCCCCGAACAGGCCGTCGCCGACCCCCGTCTCACCGGCGCCGCCGATGTCTTCGCGCTCGGCAGCCTCGTCCTGTACGCGGCCGTCGGGCGCCCCCCGTTCGGTGACGGTTCCGGTCCCGGCCTGCTGTACCGGATCGTGCACGGTGAGCCCGAGGTGGGGAAACTCGCCGAGACCGCCCCCGCGCTCCTGGAGGTCGTACGGTCCTGCCTCGCCAAGGACCCGGCGGACCGGCCGACCGCCGCCGAGCTCGTCGGGCGGGCCGAGGAGGGCGCCGCCGGTGCCGCCTGGCCGCCGGCCGTGGCGGAGCGAATAGCGGAACGCACCGCCTTCGCCGCCGGGGCGCCCACCGCCGCGCACCTGGCCGAACTGGAGGCCGCCGAGCCGTCCGAGGACATCGCGACCGCCTCCCTCACCCCCCGCAGCCGTCAGGAGCCCGTGACCGGTCCGTCCGGTCCGGAGCGGCGGAAGGAGCGCCGGAACCGGTTCGTGATGCTCGCCGTGCCCGTCGTCGTGGCGACCGGGACCACCCTGACCGTGGCCCTCGGTCCGTACGAGATCGGCCGCAGCAGCGCCGGTCCCCGGCCCTCCGCCTCCCCGTCGGCCGTGGTCACCGCCCCGGCACCGGGCGGCCCCGCGCCGGTCGCCCCGTCCTCCCCGTCCTCCTCCGCCAAGGTCTCCACCTCCCCCACCCCGGCGTCGAAACCGCCGGGTACCGGTACGGCCGTTCCCCCGCCTCCGCCCGCCCACGGGGGTGCGGGCGGAGGCGCGGGGGGCGGCACAGGAGGACCGGCCACCGGAGGCGCCACCACGGGGACCGGCACCGCGCCCGGCACCAACCCGGGTTCGGGTTCGGGCCCGGGGTCCGGCGGCGGTTCCGGGGCGGGGTCGTCCGGCTCCTCGGGCGGCACCACCACCCGGCCCGCCACCATCCCACCGCAGACGACCCGGCCCGCTCCCCCGCCGCCCGCGCCGTCCACCGGGTCGGCGCCTTCGGGGACGTACTCCCTGGAGAGCGGCACCAGCGGCGACTGCCTGGCCGAGTACGACGCGGGCTTCAGCCACCTCGTCACCACGGTGGCCTGTGGTTCCCGGGGCACCAACGCGACCTACCGGTTCGCCTGGACCTACCGGCCCGCGTCCGACGGCAGCTTCCGGCTGGTCAACGCCACCACCGGCCGCTGCCTCCAGCCCGCCGGGAACACCTCGGTGACCACCTCGGCGTGCAACGGGTCCGCCGTCCAGTCCTGGAAGGTGCTGAGCTCCTCGTCCGTCGGCCGGACGTTGCGCAACGCGAGCGACGGCAACTGCCTGACCGGGGGAAGCTTCGCCATGACGTACCCCTGCGGCGCCGGCGGCAGCCAGCTCTGGCGGAACATCGGGGCCCGCTGACGGGCCCCGAAGACGGGGACGGACCCCCACCCCCGTCCCCCCGCCGGAAGGCGCCCCCGACCGGCCCGGTCCGGGGGCCGCCTTCCGGCACCCCGGCCCCGCGTGACCGATTCGCAACCGAAATCCCTCATGACCGAGACCTACAGCGTGTACACGTCATTACGCTCAGCATTCATGGTCACCACCCCCCAAGCACCTTCTCCGCAGGTCGTCCACCCGGTGTACGTCATCGGCGGCGGCCCCGGCGGGCTCGCGGTCGCCGCCACCCTGCGCGCCCGGGGCGTCCGCGCCGTCGTCCTGGAGAAGTCCGACGCCCTCGGCGCCTCCTGGCGCGGCCACTACGACCGGCTGCGGCTGCACACCACCCGCCGGCTCTCCTCGCTGCCGGGCCTGCGGATGCCCCGCTCCTTCGGCCGCTGGGTCGCCCGCGCCGACGTGGTCCGCTACCTGGAGACGTACGCCGAGAAGCACGAACTGGAGGTCGTGACGGGCGTCGAGGTCTTCCGCGTCGAGCGCGCGGACGACCGGTGGGTCCTGCACGCCACCGGGGGCCGCCGGCTGACCGGCCGGGCCGTCGTCGTCGCCACCGGTTACAACCACACCCCGCGCCTGCCGGACTGGCCGGGCCGCGACACGTACACGGGCGACCTGATCCACGCGCGCGCCTACCGCAATCCCGGTCCGTACGCGGGGAAGGACGTCCTGGTCGTCGGCGCCGGCAACACCGGCGCCGAGATCGCGGCGGACCTCGCGGACGGCGGGGCCGGAAGGGTGCGGCTCGCGGTGCGCACGGTCCCCCACATCGTGCGCCGCTCGACCCTGGGCTGGCCCGCCCAGCGTTCCGGCATCCTGGCCCGCCGGCTGCCCGCCGCCCTGGTCGACCCGGGGGCCGCGCTGCTCGGCCGGATCTTCATGCCCGACCTCACCCCCCACGGCCTCCCCCGGCCGGACACGGGCCTGCTGGCCCGCGCCCGCGCGGGCGCGGTGCCCGTGCAGGACGTGGGCCTGATCGACGCCGTCCGCTCCGGCCGGGTCGAGGTCGTCGCCGCCGTCGAGGCCCTGGACGGACCGGACGTGCTCCTCGCCGACGGCACCCGGATCACCCCCGACGCCGTCATCGCCGCGACCGGCTACCGCCGCGCCCTCGAACCGCTCGTGGGGCACCTGGGCGTCCTCGACGACCACGGCCGCCCCCTGGTGCGCGGCGCCCGCTGCCCCCGCGAGGCCCCCGGCCTGTACTTCACCGGCTTCACCAACCCGATCAGCGGCATGCTCCGCGAACTCTCCCGCGACGCCGAGAAGATAGCCCGCCGCATCGCCCGGACCCGGCCGGCCCGCCGAGCGGACTGATCCGATGGCACGTCCGGTCCTCACCCCTTCCCCTGGGGGCGGGGCACGTGCCGTGGACGTGCCCGACCATCCGGAGGGCCACGTGTTCCGCGTCCTGGCGCCGTGAGCCGGACGTCCCGGGCTTCTCCGGGTTTCTCAGGCGCCCGCCAGGGCGGGGGCGTCCGCGCGGGGGCGGCGGATGACGAGGGCCATCAGGGCGGCGGCGGCGCACAGGGCGCCCGAGGCGTACCAGACGGGGTCGTAGGTGCCGAAGACGTCGCGGGCGACGCCGCCCGCGAAGGCGACGACGGCCGCGCCGACCTGGTGCGAGGCGAGGACCCAGCCGAAGACGATCGCCGAGTCGTCCCCGTACTGCTCGCGGCAGAGGGCGATGGTCGGCGGGACCGTGGCCACCCAGTCGAGACCGTAGAAGACGATGAAGAAGATCATCGGAGGGTGGACGGCGGGCGCGAGGAGCATCGGCAGGAAGAGGAGCGAGACGCCGCGCAGCGCGTAGTAGACGGCGAGGAGCCGCCGGGTGGAGAAGCGGTCGGTGAACCAGCCGGAGGCGATCGTGCCGACGACGTCGAAGACGCCGATCACGGCGAGGAGTCCGGCCGCGGCCGTGAGCGGCATGCCGTGGTCGTGGGCGGCGGGCGCGAAGTGGGTGCGGACGAGGCCGTTGGTGGTGGCACCGCAGATCGCGAAGGACCCGGCGAGCAGCCAGAACGGGCCGGTGCGGGCGGCCTTGAGGAGGACGGTGACGGCGCGGCGGGCGGCGCCGCGGGCGGGGGCGGGCCTGGGCACGTACTCCCCGCCGTACGGGGTGAGGCGGACGTCCGCCGGGTGGTCGCGCAGCAGCAGCCAGACGAAGGGGACGACGGCGAGCGCGGAGAGGGCGACGGTGACGGACGCGGGGCGCCAGCCGTGGTCCTCGACCAGCCAGGAGAGCAGGGGCAGGAAGACGAGCTGGCCGGAGGCGCCGGCGGCGGTGAGGATGCCGGTGACGAGGCCCCGGCGGGCGACGAACCAGCGGTTGGTCACGGTGGCGGCGAAGGCGAGGGCCATCGAGCCGCTGCCGAGGCCGACGAGGACGCCCCAGTAGAGGACGAGCTGCCAGGCGTCGGTCATCCACACGGTGAGGAGGGAGCCGACCGCGATGACCGTGAGGGCGACGGCGACGACCCGGCGGATGCCGAAGCGGTCCATGAGGGCGGCGGCGAAGGGAGCGGTCAGTCCGTAGAGGGCGAGGTTCACCGAGACGGCGAAGCCGATCGTGCCGCGTGACCACCGGAATTCCTGGTGGAGCGGTTCGATCAGCAGGCCCGGCAGGGACGCGAAGGCCGCCGCGCCGATGATCGTGACGAAGGTGACCGCCGCGACGAACCAGGCGGGGTGGACGCGGGGGGTACGGAGGCCGGGGGGCGGGGTGCCGGGCGTGCGGGCGGGGGTCTCGGTTGTCTGGGCCATGCGACCGAGCTTCCCGTCCCGCCCCGCCGGCCCGCCATTGGCCCGAATGACAGCTTTCAAACGGATCGGGTCACCGACCCGTCCACCGGCCGCGGGCCGCCGTGCCGGCCGCGGGCGCGCCCGCCCACGTCCCCCGTTCGGCGGCGGCCCCGGGGCGGCTCACCGTCGGCGACGGACGGGGAGCGGAGTCCGGCCGCACGGGAACACCTGACGCATACGCGGGAATTCGATTACGTGGAGCAGAGAATTCTCGTCCGAAGAATCGTTTCCGTATTGCGAAGAAACCTTTCACTGGACGCTATCATGCATTTCGAAGATCGAAAAATGCGGGCACCCATTCCTATCGTCTTGAATTGCTATTTCTGAAACATCTCGACTCCCGGCCTGCCGCACTGCACCTTTTGTCCTTTCTGTTCGTAAGGTGCAACCCACGACGAGGGCTTCCGGGAATCCGTCACGGGTCCCGGGGTCGAGGTTTCGCACAGAAAACCGGTTCTTGATGAAGCTCAAACATGCACGACGGCACCCCGTGTCCTCCTGGCTCGTGTCGGCTCTCGCCACGACGGTCGCCGCCGCGGTGGTGGCCGTCACCCCGTCCCAGGCGTTCGCCGCCACACCCGTGCCGCTGGGGACCGCGGACAGTTTCGCCGTCCTGGCCGGCCAGTCGGTCACCAACACCGGTCCCTCCGTGATCACCGGGGATGTCGGCGTCAGCCCGGGAACGGCCATCAGCGGATTCCCGCCGGGAATTGTGAACGGCACCTTCCACTCCGCGGACGCCGTCGCGCAGCAGGCCCAGACGGATCTCACGGCTGCGTTCGGCGACGCCGCCGGCCAGGCCAGCAACGGTGCGCTTCCGCCGGACGCCGGAGGGCTGACGCTCGTACCGGGTGTCTACACCGCTTCCTCCTCCCTGGGCCTGACCGGCACCCTCACGCTCGACGCCCAGGGCGACCCCAACGCGGTCTGGATCTTCCAGGTCGGTTCGGAACTGACCACGGCGTCCAGCAGCCGCGTTGCTCTCATCAACGGTGGCCAGGCGTGCAACGTGTACTGGCAGATCGGCAGTTCGGCCACGCTCGGCACCGACACGACGTTCGTGGGGAACATCCTGGCGCAGATTTCGATCACCGCCACCACCCGCGCGAGCATCGACGGCCGGGCGCTGGCACGTACCGGCTCGGTCACCCTGGACACCAACCGCATCACGCGGGCCACGTGCAGCGGCGGGACCACCTCCGGCACCACGACCGGAACCACCACCGGCACCACCACGGGAACCACCACCGGCACCACCACCGGCACCACCACCGGAACCACCACGGGTACCACGGGCGCCGTGCTGGGTGGCGTGCTCGGTGGGGTCGTGACCGGTGGCACCACCGGCGGCACCGGCGCGGTCCTCGGCGGCGTGCTCGGCGGAGTCGTGACCGGTGGCACCACCGGCGGCACCACCGGCGGCGCCGTCGGTGGCAACACCACCGGCGGCAGCAAGGGCGGGGTGATCGGCGGCGGCCACGGCGGCCACACCACCGGCGGCAGCAAGGGCGGGATGACCGGCGGCGGCCACGGCGGCAGCCCGGGCCACGGGGACCACGGCGGTTACGGCGACGAGCCGGACCACGGCGGTTACGGCGACAAGCCCCAGGAGCACAGCGGCCACGCAAGCTGATCCCCGGCGCGGCACCCGTGCCGTCGACGGACAGCGCGCGGCGGAGCACCCCACCGTGCCCGCCGCGCGCTGCCAGGAGCCACAGGACAGGAAGAACAGGGCAGAGCGGTGCTGGACGAAGAGGCAGTTGAGTACGCGCGTGAGCACGAGCGGTCCACCGGCCGGGTACTGGCCGTGGACACCCGGCACGGGGAGGGAGCCGGGCCGTCGGAACCGCTCGGACCACCCGGACCGCCCCGAGGCGGGCGGTGGGGCGGACGGTTGCTGAACACCGCCGTGGCACTCTGCGTGCTCACGGTCCTGGTGCATGCCGTCCTGGTCTTCCTGCACGTGGCACCCGCCAACGTCATCTCCCAGCGCTACGCCCGTCAGGTGAACGCCTGGGTGTATCCGCTCTTCGAGCAGAACTGGCGGCTGTTCGCCCCGGACCCGGACTCGGTGAACCGCACGATCTCCGCGCGGACCGCGCACACGGCCCGGGACGGCTCCGTCCAGGTCGGCCCCTGGACCGACCTGACCTCGACGGACGTGTCCGCGATCGAGCACAGCGCCTTCCCGAGCCACACCTCGCAGAACATGTTGCGCAGGTCCTGGACGTCCTACGTCGAAGTCCTCGGCGGCGACGACGTTCCGCGCTCCGAACGGGCCGTGATGATGCAGCGATATCTGCGCAACATCGCGGCCGCGCGGATGGCGGATCTGAACGGCAAGCCGTTCGAGAACATCCAGCTCCGAGTCGTCACCGTGCCCGTGGCCGCTCCCGGCGCGGCGGGCGACGACCGCCGTCCCGCCCCTGCCCAGACTCGGCTTCTCCCCTGGTGGAAGGTGGGCTCCGATGCATCCGAAGGAAAGTGACCCGACCCCGCGCCCGGCGGCCCCGCACGATCCGGGCCGGCGGTTCCCGTCCGCCCTCACGTCCGGACGGGTCCTCACCCGGGTGTCCGGTGCCGGGCGCACGGCCTGGACGCTGTTGACCGAACGCCCCCTGTCGCTCTACGCGGTCTCGGTCCTGCGCATGGGCTACGGTCTGCTCTACCTGGTCTTCCTCCTGCGCGAGTTCCCGCACCGCGACCAGATCTGGGGGCCCGGTTCGCCGTGGACGCCGGCGCTGGCGCGGCAGCTGTTCGACCAGACGGGCTGGGCGAGCGTGCTCACGCTGTCGGACAGCCGCGTCTATTTCGAATGCTGTTACGCGGCGGCGCTCGTCGTCTGCGCGCTGTTCGCGCTGGGCTGGCGGACCCGCGCGACGTCCGTGCTGTTCGCCGTGGTGGTCGCCTCGTTCCACGCGCGTGCGATCTTCATGACGGACGGCGGCGACAACCTCGTTCTCCTCATGGCGCTCTATCTCGTGCTCACCGCGTCCGGACGCCGTTGGTCCCTGGACGCCCGGCGGCTCCGCCGCAGGTCCGAGCGGAGCGCGCCGGGAAGGTGGCGGCCCGAGCCCGCGCCGCCGCACCGCTCGGTGCGGGCCACACTGGTCACGACCGTCCACAACTGCGGGCTTCTCGTGATCGCGCTCCAGGTCTGCTTCCTCTACGGCGCCGCCGGTCTGTACAAGGTGCAGGGCGGCACGTGGGGGGCCGGCACCGCGCTGCACTACGTACTGAACCTGGAACTCTTCCAGCCGTGGCCCGCGCTGTCGCACTGGCTGGACGGACAGACGGTGGCGACGGCGGTGGCCGGCTACATGACCGTGCTCCTCCAGGTCGCCTTCCCCTTCGTGCTGTTCGGCAGGCTCAAGTACCCGGTGCTGGTCATGCTGCTCGGAATGCACGTGGGCATCGCCGTCCTCATGGGACTGCCCCTCTTCTCCGGAGCCATGATCATCGCCGATGCCGTCTTCCTGCCGGACCGCTTCTACACCGCGCTGGCGGACCGGTGCCGACGGGCGGTCCGGCGGACGGGAGCCCCGCGGGAGGCGTCACCCGTGCGGAGCGGCGCCGTGCCGAAGCAGGGAAACCCCCCTTCCGCCGTCCCCGGTCGCCGCTGAGGACCCGTGTCCGGCGATCTCCCGCGCGGTGACCGCGGCCCCGCCCCCTACACGCGCGGCAGTGTCCTGATCGGCCGTACGAGCAGGAGCGCGGCGACCACGAGGACCGCGATGCCCGCCCCGGCGAGCAGCACCCGCTCCGTGCCGACCGCCGCCGCGACCGGGCCCGAGAGGGTCCGGCCCACCCCCATCATGAGGAGCGAACCGGCCACGTCGTAGGCGTGCATGCGGTTGAGGGCCTCCTGCGGGACGTGCGTCTGGACGGCCGTGGACCACATCACCAGCCAGTACGCGAAGGCGGCACCGGCGATGAACTGGCCGGCGCCGAGGAGGACGACGGGAGCGCCCGCGCCGAGCAGGACCAGGTTCACGGGGAGACCGGCGAGGGCCACGGCGCCGGAGGCGAGGGGGCGGCGGGGGCGCAGCCGCAGCGCGAGCAGGCCGCCCACGGCGCTGCCCGCGCCGTTCACGGCCATCAGCGCGCCGTACGCGGCGGCGCCGTGGTCCTCGGTGACCAGGTTGGCGGTCAGCGGCACCATGGGCCCGGCGACGGTCAGCCCGTACACGGTCCAGATGGAGATGACGCCCCACAGCCAGCTCCGGGAGCGGAACTCACGCCAGCCGCCGACGAGTTCGGCGCCCAGGGACCCGCGTGCGGCGGAGTCCGAGGGGAGGGCCGGTATCCGCATGAGGGCGAGGCAGAGGGCGCTGACGGCGAAGGTCGCCCCGTAGACGGCGAAGGCGGCGCCCGCGCTCCACAGGGCGACGAGGAGTCCGGCGGCGGCCGGGCCCGCCATGGTGGTCAGCGCCTCGACGACCCGCAGGACGGCGTTGGCGCGCTGCACGTCGGGGGCGATGCGGGGGACGGTGGAGGCGACGCCGGGCTGGAAGAGGGCGGCGCCGACTCCGCTGAGGGCGGAGAGGACGTAGACGGCCCAGAGGGGCGGGCTGCCGAGGGCGAAGGTGACGGCGAGGACGGCGGCTCCGGGCAGGCGCAGCACGTCGGCGAGGATCATCATGCGCCGGGCGGTGAACCGGTCGGCGAGGACACCGCCGAAGAGGACGAGGACGGCGAAGGCGGCGGTCCACAGGCCGAGGGCGTAACCGACGGAGGAGCCGGGGTGGCCGGCGCCGAGGAGTCCGGCGGCGAAGGCGACCGGGACCATGCCCTCGCCGAAGACGGCGACGGCCCGGGCGGCGAAGAAGAGACGGAAGTCCCGGTTCCACAGGTGGGGCGGCGGAAGGACGGGGGGTGGGAGGAGGGGCCCGCCGACGGCGTCCGCTCCCGCCGGAGCGGGGGCCGCGGTGGTGGCCGGGCGGTGGGGAATCGGCTCGGTGGCCTCAGACTTGTACGTGTTGTCCGTCACGGACACGTACTCGTACCAGGCCAATGGTCTGGACCACCAGTGAATTAACCGTCCCACCGGAGGGAGCACCCCGCCCGTGCAGCCGCCGCACCGCGTCGCCGTCCTCGCCCTGCCCGGGCTTCTCCCCTTCGAGCTGGGCATCCCGCACCGCATCTTCGGCCGCGCCAAGGACACGGCGGGACGGCCGCTGTACGAGATCGTGACCTGCGCGCCGGTCGCGGGGCCGGTGCAGACCGACGCCGATTTCGCCGTGCACGTGGAGCACGGCCCCGAGGCCCTCGCCGCCGCCGACACGGTCGTCGTGCCCGCCTCGTACGAACTCGGCCCGGTCTACGAGGAGGGCCGGCTCACCCCCGAACTGGCCGCCGCGCTCGCGCACATCCGGCCGGGGACGCGGCTCGTCGCGATCTGCACCGGCGGGTACGTGCTCGCCGCCGCCGGTTACCTGGACGGCCGCCCGGCCACCACCCACTGGGCCTCGGCCGAGCACTTCCAGCGTCTCTTCCCGAGCGTGCGCGTCGACGCCGACGTGCTCTTCGTGGACGACGGGGACGTCCTCACGTCGGCGGGCGTGGCCGCCGGGCTCGACCTGTGCCTGCACATCGTGCGCCGTGACCACGGGGCGGCCGTGGCCAACGAGGTCGCCCGCAGGACCGTGGTGCCGCCGCACCGGGACGGCGGGCAGGCGCAGTACATCGCGCGTCCCGTCCCGGAGTCCGGCACCCACACCACCACCGCCGCGCGAGCCTGGGCCCTGGCCCACCTCCACGAGCCGATCCAGCTGCGCGACCTGGCGGAGCGGGAGGCGATGAGCGTACGGACGTTCACCCGCCGCTTCCGCGACGAGGTCGGCATCAGCCCGGGCCAGTGGCTCACCCAGCAGCGCGTCGAGCGCGCCCGGCACCTCCTGGAGACGACCGACCTGCCGGTCGACCGGGTGGCGCGGGACGCCGGTTTCGGCACGGCCCAGTCGCTGCGGGTGCACCTGATGAGCGCGATCGGGGTGACCCCGACGTCCTACCGGCGCACCTTCCGTACGGGCGCCCCGGCCGCCGGCTCCTGAGCGGTGGGGCTCCGGCGGGCGAGCCGCCGTTCCCCGGCCGCGCCGACGGCGGTGAGCAGGACGGTCAGGGCGACCCCGTAGAGGATCGCCGTCGAGGGGGCGACCACCTTGAGCAGGGCGCCCGCGAGGCTGCCGCTGACCGCGTAACCGGCGCCGACCGCCGCGTACATCACCGAGTAGCCGGCGGCGAGCGCGGACGGCGGCAGAATCTGCCGGAGGGCCAGGTTGCGGGTGAGCATGGCGGGTGCCTGGAGCAGGCCGGCGGCGATCAGGACGCCGGCGAGGGCGCCGGTCCAGGGCAGGACGGCGAGCAGTGCGACACCGGCCGTCACGCCGAGGACCAGGACGACGGACTGCACGGGCAGCGAGCCGGGCCAGCCGCTCCGCAGGCCGTAGACGAAGGCGCCGGCCGCCGAGCCGAGGGAGAAGCCGGCGAGCAGCGGTCCTGCCCAGCCGATGCCGATCCCGCGCTGGTCCAGGAGGGCGGGCAGGATGAGTTCGGCGAGGGCCAGGAGGCTGAGTCCGGCCGCGCCGAGGACGTACACCGGCCAGGCCCGCAGCAGGGCCCGGCGTGCCGAGGCGCCCCGTTCCTGCGGGCCGGTGGCCCAGCCGGGCGGGAGCAGCCACAGTCCGGCGGTGGCCACGGCCATGAGGACGGCCTGGAGGAGCAGGGGGACGCCGGAGCCGGCTCCGAGGGCGAGTCCGGTCACGAGCGCGGGGGCGGCGGCCCAGATCGCGAAGGTGAGGATCGATTCCACGCTCATGGCCTGGGTGACGGCCCGTTCGGGGACGAGGCCGGTGAGCAGGGCGCGCAGGGCGCCGGGTACGGCGGCGGGTCCGGCGCCGGCGAGGAAGGCGAAGGCGCCGAGGACGACGGGGTGGGCGCCCGGTGCGAGAGCGGGACCGGCGAAGCCGGCGGCGCCGACGGCGAGTCCGGCGGCCAGCTGCGGCCGGGCCCGCTCGGCCTTCGTCCGCATGCCGAGGACGGGGGCGGCGACGATCTCGCCGAGGACGTACGCGGCGGCGAGCACGGCCCCGAGGGTGTAGCCGCCGGGCCGCTCACGGACGAGGAAGACGAACGCGAGGGGCGCCATGGCGACGGGGAGGCGGCCGGTGACGGTGACGGCGCACCAGGTGAGGACCGGGCGGGTGACGAGCTCGCGATACGGCATGGGACAGGACCGTACCGGGGGCGGTCGGGCGGCGCCCGCGAATGATCCAGCCTCGTCCCGGGGCCCGGAGCCGAAAAGTTGTCCACAGCCTGTGCACAGGGCGGGCGGGGTGCCGGTCCGGTCCCGGGGGAGGCCGCCGCCCGCACCGGCGGTACGGCCCCCGCGCTCGGGGGCGGCGCCGAATCCGGGACGGCTTCACCGTGACGGTGAACGCCCGCGAGTCGCCCGCGTGACGGGTTTCCCGGGAAGCGTCATCCGCCCTCCCGCCTTTGCCGGCAGGGGAGTTCACGGGTGGCGGCGCGCTCGCGCGCGCCCCGAGCACGGCACGGCCGCCGCCACCCCGCCGCGATCCGCACACGCCGAGGGCCCACGTCACGCGGCCCTCGGCTCCCCTCGCAACGAATCGCTCACCCCAGGGTGGGCAAAACGGAACGAACCGTCAACAGCGCACCCGTCCGGGGGGCGTCACGCCCTCCACGGAGACCGGGACGACCGGCATCAGCGGCACCCGGTCGACCTCGCACCAGATGCTCTTGCCGGCCCCCTCGCGCTGCCAGCCCCAGCGGTCCGCGAGGCCGTCCACCAGCTCCAGGCCGCGCCCGTTGGTGTCGTCGCCCTCCGCGCGCCGGGGCCGGGGCGGGCGGTCGCTCGCGTCGGCGACCTCGACCCGTACCCCGCCGCCCGCCGCGAACAGCATCCGCAGCACGGCCGGGCAGCCGGTGTGCACGACCGCGTTGGTCACGAGCTCGGAGATGAGCAGCACCAGCGTCTCCGCCAGCGGCTCGTCGTCCCGTATGCCCGAACCCGCGAGCCGTGCCCGGGCCCACCTGCGGGCCCGTCCCACCTCGGCCGGGTCGGGCCCGACCTCCATCTGAACCTGAAGCACCTGCACCGCTCACACCATCCGAACCGGCGGACACATCGCCTCGCGCCTCACAGCCATCGACGCCCTTACGGAACGTGATTCCCTTGCGAGACAGCATGGTTGACGTACAGTCACCGCAACAAGCGCTTCAGGCATATTCCAGCGCGAAGGAGTACGCATGGTCCATACTGTGCGACGCACGCTGCGGGGAGTCGAACAGGAGCGCGCGGGGCGCCCCCTGGGGGCGCGAGCGGCGCACGTTCCCGGGCCCGGGGTCACCTCTGGGGCGACTCCGCGGCGTTCCGGGCCGGCGTGCTCTCGCATCCCACGGAGGGTACCGGAGCCGGAGGCCGACTCCGGGCCGTGACGGCCCGCGCGAAGGACACAACCCCGCATCGACTTTCCGTGCGTTTCCGGTCGCTCAGTGCGACCGCGCGCGACCCCGCGTCACGGACCCCGCGGACCGGCCGGCCGCCCACACCGGGCGCCTCCATGACGGAACGTCAGATACGGGGGGCGCGCCTCCTCCGTCCCCTCGGGAGGGGTTCACGTACGGGGCCGGGGAACGGCCGGCCGCCCCGGGGCGGCCGGGCCGGCTCCGGGGAGGTCCTCGCCCCCGGCCTCGGCCCCGTCGGCGTCCCCGGACGTGAGCGCCTCCGGCACATCGCCGTACACCTCGAAGAGGCGCCGCACACCCAGGGCGGCGAGCACCCGGCCGACGTGCGGATAGGCCTCGTCGGGGGTGCCGGGTTCCGGCAGGATCAGGCGCAGGCGGCCCCCGCAGGAGCGCAGCAGCCGGCGGGAGGCGATCAGCACGCCCACCCCGCTGGAGTCGCAGAAGCGCACGCCGGAGAGGTCGACCACCAGGTCGTGCCGGCCCCGCGCGACCACCTCGTGGACGCGGCGCCGCACCCGGGGGGAGGTGACCAGGTCCAGTTCGCCCCGGATGAGCAGCACCGTCCAGGAGCCGTGGACGTTCTCGTCGATCTCGAGCTCGATCGTCGTCACGGCCGGTCGCCTGCCCCCCGCGGAGAAAGCGAAACCAATGATTCCGGGTATGACGTGTTCCTTACCATCCCGACCCGCGTCAAGGGCGCACTTGCGGCAAACGGGCGCACTCCGTCGGCGCCTCGCATTACTTTGGTCGCCGGGAGTTCGGGAAGGTGGGAGGGTTCGGATGCCGAAGGACACGCCCTTGCGCTGGGACCGCAGGATGCAGCAGCGGCTCGCGCGTGGGGAGGCCGCCGCGCTGGGCGAGCTCTACGACCGGTTCGCCGCCCTCGTCCACAGCCTCGCCCACCGGGTCCTCGACGACGACGCGGCCGCCGACCAGGTCACCCGCGAGGTCTTCGGCTACATCTGGGAGAACCCCGACGCCTACGACCCGAAACAGGGCAACATGCGCGGGTGGGTCGCCCGGCTGACCCAGCGGCAGGCCGTGCACCGGCTGCGGCAGGCCGAGGCCACGGCGTACGCGGAGACCGGGCAGGGCTCCGCCGAGGAGCTGGAGCAGAAGGTGCGCCGGGCCTCCGTCGCGGCCCGCGCCGACTACATCGTGACCTCCATGCCGACACCGCTGCGGGCCGCGCTCGAACTGGCCTACTTCCAGCGCCGGGACTACCGCCAGACCGCGGCCGACCTCGGGGTGACCGAGGACGAGGCGCGCCGCCGCCTGCGGCTCGGCCTCCAGCTGCTCTCCACCGCGAACACCCGGCCGCTGGAGGGCGGCGCGCCGCCCGGTTACGGACCCGGCCGGTGAGCGGGGCGAACGGCGACGAGGAGGACGTCGCACGCGCCCCCTGGATACCGGGCCCGCGCCGGTCGGCCGACGACCACGCCGACCTGAGCGGAGCGGTGCCGCCGTGGGACGCGGACAGCGGGACGGAGCCGTGGCCCGAGCCGGAACGGCGGCAGGTGCCCGAGCCGGAACGGTGGCGCGAGCCCGAACCCGAGCCGGAGGTTCCCGTGCTCGACCACGGTGTGCTCAAGTCCCTCCTGGGGGCCTGGGCCCTTTCGGCGTGCTCCGCCGGGGAGACCCGGGCCGTCGAGGACCACCTCACCGTCTGCGCTCCGTGCGCCGAGGAGGCCCTGCGGCTGCGGGACGCCGTCGCGCTGCTCCACGAGGACCGCGACCTGGACCTCGACCCGCTGCTGCGCTCCCGGGTCCTGGAGAACTGCCTGGGCCGCCGCCCGGCCCGTATCCCCGTCCCCGACTGGGCGACCCCGTACGACGCGGAGACCGCGCGCCTGGACGCGCTGCTGCGGGACATCGGCGAGGCGGAGTGGCACGCGCCCGTACGGCTCAAGTGGTACGAGGACGACCGGCTGATGCGCCGGAAGTCCACCGTCGCCGGGCTGATCGGCCACCTCCTCGCGGTGGACGGCCTGGTGTCGGCGGCGCTCGGCCTGCCCGACCCGCTCGGCGGCGCCGTGCCGGAACTGTCGGCGCGGGAGCGGACGGAGGAGTTCTGGGCGAGCCTGGACCGGCCGCCGAACCGGGCCCTGCGCGCGCCGTGGCGGGACCAGAGCCACAGCCTGATCCGTACGGTCTCGTTCGCGGGGCGCGGGGTGGCCGACCTGACCGTCACCTACAAGGACTTCGCGCTGCCGCTGCGGGACTCGCTCCTGGAGCGGGCCTTCGAGTGCTGGGTGCACGCGGACGACATCGCGAACGCGGTGGCGTACCCGTACGACCCGCCGAGCGGCGCCCACCTCCACGGGATGATCGACCTGGCGGCCCGGCAGCTCCCGGGAGCCCTGGCCGAGCGGCGCCGCACGGGCCGGGCGGGGCCGGTCCGGCACCTGGTCGCGGCCGGCGCGCCGGGCCGGACGCTGCACCTGGAGGTCGAGGGAGCGGGCGGCGGCCACTGGTACATCGCCCTGGACTCGCCGGCGGCGGTCGGCTCGCCCGACCACGCGGTGGCGCAGGTCGCGATGGACGGGGTGGAGTTCTGCCAGCTGGTGGCCGGGCACATCTCGCCGGAGGAAGCGGCGGCGGGTCAGGACGGCGACCGCGAGGCGATCCGCGACGTCCTGTCGGCCGCGGCCTCCCTCAGCCGTCTGTAGCGAAGCTCCGGCCCCGGGGGCCGGTGGGGGGGCCCGGGGCGGGC
>NZ_JAPSIW010000280.1 GCF_031178505.1 Streptomyces sp.
GAGGAGGCGGCGCTGCTGGGCGGTCGCCACGCCGGCCGCCGGGCCCCCGTCGTACGTGACGGTCCCCTCGATGGCGACCTGCTCGCGCGCCTCCAGGGGGCGTACCGGCGCGGTCTCGGCGAAGTCCTTGTGGACGGCCGGCAGGTAGAGGGTGAAGCTGCTGCCCTTCCCCAGGGTGCTCTCGGCGGTGATCGCGCCGCCCAGGAGGTAGGCGATCTCGCGGCTGATGGACAGGCCGAGGCCGGTGCCGCCGTACTTGCGGTTGGTGGTGCCGTCGGCCTGCTGGAAGGCCCCGAAGACGGTCTCCAGGTGCTGGGGCGCGATGCCGATGCCGGTGTCGTGCACCCGGAACGCCAGGACGAGGCCGTCCCTGCGGACGATGTCGGGGATCACGGCCTCGTCGGCGGGCTCGATGTGCAGTTCGACGCCGCCCTGTTCGGTGAACTTGACCGCGTTGGACAGCAGGTTCCGCAGGATCTGGCGGAGCCGGTAGTCGTCGGTGAGGAGCTCCTCGGGGACGTCCGGCGAGGTGCGGACGGCGAAGGACAGGTTCTTCTGGCCGGTCAGCGGCCGGAAGGTGGCCTCGACGTACTCCAGGAGCCCGCTCACGGGGACGACCTCGGGGGTGACGTCCATCTTCCCCGCCTCGACCTTGGACAGGTCGAGGATGTCGTTGATCAGCTGGAGCAGGTCGGAGCCGGCCGAGTGGATGATCCCGGCGTACTCGACCTGCTTCGCGGTGAGGTTACGGGACGGGTTCTGGGCGAGCAGCTGCGCGAGGATGAGCAGGCTGTTGAGCGGGGTGCGCAGCTCGTGGCTCATGTTGGCCAGGAACTCCGACTTGTACTTGGAGGCGAGCGACAGCTGGTGGGCCCGCTCCTCCAGTTCCTGGCGGGCCTGTTCGATCTCCAGGTTCTTGGTCTCGATGTCGCGGTTCTGCGCGGCCAGCAGGGCCGCCTTCTCCTCCAGCTCGCTGTTGGAGGCCTGCAGTTCCTCCTGGCGTGCCTGGAGTTCCTGCGAGCGGGCCTGGAGTTCGGCGGTCAGGCGCTGGGACTCCCCGAGCAGCTCGTCGGTGCGGGCGTTGGCGACGATCGTGTTCACGTTCACCCCGATCGCCTCCATGAGCTGGTCAAGGAAGTCCCGGTGGATCTGGGTGAACCGGTGCACCGACGCCAGCTCGATGACGCCGAGCACCTGCTCCTCGACCACGATGGGCAGGACGATCAGGGACAGCGCCTCGGTCCGGCCGAGGCCGCCGGCCACCGGCAGGTAGTCGGCCGGCAGGTCTTCGACGGCGATGGGACGCCGGCTGCGCGCCGCCTGGCCGACGAAGGACTCGCCGAGGCGGAAGCGGGTCGGGCGGGCGCCGTCCGGGAAGGCGTAGGAGGCGACGAGCTGGAGGACGGTGCCGTCGGCCGTCTCCTCGGCCAGGTAGAAGGCGCCGCACTGGGCGGAGACCAGGGGCGTCAGCTCGTCCATGATGGACTCGGCGACCACCGTCAGATCGCGCCGGCCCTGCATCAGGGCGGTGATGCGGGCCAGGTTGGTCTTGAGCCAGTCCTGTTCCTCGTTGGCCCGTGTGGTCTCCCGCAGGGACTCCACCATGAAGTTGATGTTGTCCTTGAGGTCGGCGACCTCGCCGGAGGCGTCCACGGTGATCGAGCGCGTGAGGTCGCCCTCCGCCACGGCGCTGGTGACCTCGGCGATCGCCCGGACCTGCCGGGTCAGGTTGCCGGCGAGCTCGTTGACGTTCTCGGTGAGGCGCTTCCACGTGCCGGAGACGCCCGCGACCTCCGCCTGGCCGCCGAGCCGGCCCTCGCTGCCGACCTCGCGCGCGACGCGCGTCACCTCGGCGGCGAAGGAGCTGAGCTGGTCGACCATCGTGTTGATGGTGGTCTTCAGCTCCAGGATCTCGCCGCGCGCGTCCACGTCGATCTTGCGGGTCAGGTCGCCACGGGCCACGGCGGTGGTGACCTGGGCGATGTTGCGCACCTGACTGGTCAGGTTGTGCGCCATGAAGTTGACGTTGTCCGTCAGGTCCTTCCACGTGCCGGCCACGTTCGGCACCCGGGCCTGGCCGCCGAGGATGCCCTCGGTGCCGACCTCGCGCGCCACACGCGTCACCTCGTCCGCGAAGGCCGACAGGGTGTCCACCATGGTGTTGATCACGCCGGCGAGGGCGGCGACCTCACCCTCCGCCTCCACCGTGATCTTCTGCGACAGGTCACCGCGGGCGACCGCGGCCGCGACCTGGGCGATCGACCGGACCTGACCGGTCAGGTTGAACGCCATCACGTTGACGTTGTCGGTGAGGTCCTTCCACGTGCCGGAGACGCCGCGCACGGTGGCCTGGCCGCCGAGGTTGCCGGCGGTGCCGACCTCGCGCGCCACGCGCGTCACCTCGTCCGCGAAGGCCGAGAGCTGGTCGACCATCGTGTTGATGGTCTCCTTCAGCTCCAGGATCTCGCCGCGGGCGTCCACCCGGATCTTCTGGGTGAGGTCGCCCTGGGCCACCGCCGTGGTGACCTCGGCGATCGCGCGGACCTGCGCGGTCAGGTTGTCGGCCATCACGTTGACCGATTCGGTGAGGTCGCGCCAGGTGCCGGAGACGCCCTTGACGTCGGCCTGGCCACCGAGGATGCCGTCGGTGCCGACCTCGCGCGCCACACGCGTCACCTCGCCTGCGAATGAGCCGAGCTGGTCGACCATCGTGTTGATGGTGCTCTTGAGCTCAAGGATCTCGCCGCGCGCGTCCACGGTGATCTTCTGCGACAGGTCGCCCTCCGCCACCGCGGTGGCGACCTGCGCGATGGCGCGGACCTGGCTGGTGAGGTTGCCGGCCATGAAGTTCACCGAGTCGGTGAGGTCCCGCCACGTACCCGAGACGCCCTTGACGTCGGCCTGGCCACCGAGGATGCCCTCGGTGCCGACCTCGCGCGCCACACGCGTCACCTCGCCGGCGAACGAGCCGAGCTGGTCGACCATCGTGTTGACGGTGTTCTTCAGCTCAAGGATCTCGCCGCGCGCGTCCACGGTGATCTTCTGCGACAGGTCACCCTTGGCGACGGCGGTCGCGACCTGCGCGATGTCGCGCACCTGGGTGGTGAGATTGCCCGCCATGGCGTTGACGGAGTCCGTCAGGTCCTCCCACGTACCCGAGACGCCCGGGACCTGGGCCTGCCCTCCGAGCCTTCCCTCGGTGCCGACCTCGCGGGCCACCCGGGTGACCTCCGAGGTGAACCGCGACAGCTGGTCGACCATGCCGTTGAAGACCAGGGCGATCTCGCCCAGCAGGCCGTCCGCGTCGGAGGGGAGCCGGGTGCCGAAGTCGCCGTCCCGCACCGCCGTGAGGCCCGCGAGCAGCAGCCGCAGCTCCGCCTCACCGACCTGAGCGGCCGAGGACTCCGTGTCCATGCCCGCTCTCGCGGTTCCGGGCGCTGTAGAGCCAGCCATCGAACGTCGCCTCCGTAGATCGCCGGGCCTGTGACCCGACCCACCCGTTCCTCCCCCGACCACCACCTGACATTCCGCCAGATCTCGGGGCGCGTACCGCCCGGAGGCTACCCCACGGTTCACGGACCCCCGCAAACCCACCCCCGCCTCCCCCCGGGCAGGGCGGCGCGGGCCCGCCACACACGCGCCGCCCTCCCGTATGTCCACGGGAACGGGGTTCCAACCCTCCCGGCGTGAAACGGGCCGGAACCGTGCGGCTCGCGGCCGGCGGCGGGCCCCGGGAGGCGGTGCCGGTCCGTTTCGGACACGTACCGCGATAGGGTGGGGCATCGGAAGACGTTGCCCGCCGGACCCGGCGGACCCGAGAGGGGCCGGGTGGCGGGCGGATCGTGGAGGAGTCCGAGCGGAGATGTCCCGCATGCGGTGGGCGGGTCCGGCGTGACGGGGTCGACGAGGGCCGCGTTGGAGGTGAGCCCGTTGCCCGGTCGTTCCGGAATACGTGTCGGCGGTGAGGTGACCGAGCTCACCCGCCGGTCCTGGGAGGACGCCCTGTCCCGGCTGGCCGGAGAGCACACCGGCGTGACCTACGTGGAACTGACGGACCTCGTCTTCGTCGACGTGGCCGGGGCGACGGCGCTGGCGGTCACGGCCATGGGCCTGCCCGGAGGACGGATGGTGGTGGAACATCCACCACCCCACCTCCTGCGGGTCCTCGACATGTTCTGGCCGGAGCTCCCGCAGATCGAGGTGGTGCGGCGATGAGCACGGTGAGCACCGACGAGACGTTCGTGCATCCCGCGCTGTTCTACCGCACCGAAGCGGAGTACGCGCGACAGACGGTGGCCTTCCTGCGGGAGGGCCTGGCCGGCGATGAGCCACTGGCGGTCGCGGTGCCCGGTCCGAACCTGGAGCTGATCCGGGACGGCCTGGGGGCCGAGGCCGAGGGCGTCCTCTTCCTGGACATGACCGACGTGGGCCGCAACCCCGGGCGGATCATCCCCCGGGTGCTGCGCGGCTTCGCCGACGCCCACCCCACGGGGCGGGTCCGGATCATCGGTGAGCCGATCTGGGCGGGGCGCAGCGCGGTGGAGTACCCGGCGTGCGCCCAGCACGAGGCGCTGATCAACGCGGCCTTCGACGGCCGTGCCGTGACGATTCTGTGCCCGTACGACGAGGCGCGGCTGGATCCGCAGGTGATCGCCGACGCCCGTATGACCCATCCCACGCTCATCAGCGACGGGCGCGAGGAGAACAGCGACGTCTACGACTGGGAGGCGGTCGTCGCCCGGTACAACGAGAGGCTGGAACCGCTGGCCGGAACGGCCGTCTTCGCCTTCGGCGGCGACGAGCTTCCGGCGGCCCGCCGGTTCGCCTCCGCGCAGGCCGCGCGGCTGGGACTGGCCGGGCAGCGACTGGGCGACGCGGAGCTGGCCGTCGCCGAGCTGACCACGAACAGCGTGGTGCACGGGGGCGGGCGAGGGACGCTGACGATCGGGACCGAGGCCGGTCACCTCGTCTGCGAGGTCCGCGACGCGGGCCGCCTCACCGACCCCCTGGCGGGGCGCCGGCCCCCTCGGCCGGGGCAGATCGGCGGACGGGGCCTGATGCTGGTCCACTACGTGGCCGACCTGGTGCGGGTGCACACCGGCGACGCGGGGACGACGGTGCGCTTCTACTTCAGCCTCTGACCGGAGCTCCCTGGAGGGCCGCCCCGCGGCTCTCCCCGAACGGGAAAGCCGGGGCGGCGGGCCGTCCGGGGTCCCGTCAGCCCATCGGGCCGCCGAAGGGGCCGCCCAGGCCGTAGTACAGGCCGAGTCGGGTGCGGTAGTCCGGGTCCTCCAGGTGCTTCTCCCGGTGGAACTCCGGGGCGTCCTTGATCTGCTCCTTGGTCCGGTCGACGTGGATCGTCCGCTCCTCCGGGTCGACCCGGACCACGGCGCTCGCCGGGAGGAGGACCTCCTTGCCGAAGATCCACATGCCGGTGTCCACCACCAGATAGGCGTCCCCGGCCTCGTCGGAATGTTTGTCCACCTTGCCGATGGCGCCGTCGGTCGCCTCGACCTTGTAGCCGGTCAGGTCGGTGCCGGCCGGATGACCGGCGGTCGGCTGGTAGCTCCACACGTGCTCCGTCATGCGAGACAACTCCTCAGGTGACCGAAGGCCGGGGCGGCCCGACGCCGCTCCGGCCCCCTCGCTGTGCCGTGTCCGGCGGAGGGACCGGGGGCCTCTCCGCCTGGAGTCCGCGTGCCCCGGCCGGGCCGGCACATTCCCTCGTTCGGGGGGCCGGGAAGAGGCGTGAAACCCCGTTGCGGGGTTACGAGGGAGAGGTACGGCGCCGGTCTGGCCCGGCGCGCCCTCCCCCACGGAACTGGTGACGATGTCTGACTCGAGCCGGGACAAGACCACCCAGCCGCCCCTGCCGGCGAGGCCGCTCCCCACCTCCCCCGTGGCGCCGTGGAACATCACGGCCCGCCAGGTCCGGGGCGAGAGCGATCTGCCCGTCGAGACCACGTTCCACTACGACCCCGAGGATCCGTGGGCGGTCCGCGTCACCTTCCGGCTCTCCCTGGGCCGGGTCGTGGACTGGACCTTCTCCCGGGATCTGCTGCGCTCCGGGACGCGTGTCCTGAGCGGTGAGGGCGACGTCCGCCTGTGGCCGCTGCGCTGCGGCGGGCGGGAGGGCCGCGTACGCCTGCGGCTCGGCCAGGCGGGGGCGTACGCGATGGTCGACGTCGACCGGGCGGGGCTGCGGAACTGGCTCGCGACGACGTACGCCGTCGTGCCGGAGGGGGAGGAGGCCGCGCGGATCGACTGGGCGGCCGAGGCCTCCCGGCTTCTGACGGGGCCGTGACGCCGGAGTTCCGCACCAGCGGACGCACCCGGCCGACCCCGGTCGTACACGCGTGAACACGTACGGATCACTGAACACGGACGACAGGAGGAATGACCGATGCTGGACAACTGGCGCGCACAGGCCGCCTGCCAGGACGCCGACCCCGACCTCTTCTTCCCGGTGGGGACGGGCGGGCCCGCGCTCATACAGGCCGAGGAGGCGAAGGCGATCTGCCGGCACTGCCCGGTGCGCGCGGAGTGCCTGCGCTGGGCCATGGACGACTCCCGCCAGGTGACGGGTGTGTGGGGCGGTCTGCGGGAGGACGAGCGGCAGGCGCTGAAGCGCAGGGAGCGCCGACGCGCGGCCGAGGAACGGCAGGGACCCCGTTGACCCTTCCCGCCCGGCCGCGACGGCCGGACCGGGACATGCCGGAACGGCCTCACCAGAAGGGGGTTGGTGAGGCCGTTCCGTCATGGGCGCCCCGACGGCGCCGGTCCTTCGCCTACGAGCGGTCGAGCATGCCCTCGCGCAGGCGGGCGAGGTTGCGGGAGAGCAGCCGGGAGACGTGCATCTGGGAGATGCCGAGTTCCTTGCCGATCTCCGACTGCGTCCGCTCCTCGACGAACCGCAGGTGCAGAATGCGGCGGCTGCGCTCGTCGAGCTGGCTGAGCAGCGGTGCCAGCGTGTGGAAGTCCTCGAAGAGTTCGAGCGCCGGGTCCTCCACGCCGATGAACTCGGCGAGGGCGGTGGCGTCGTCCTCGCCGTCCGGACCGATGGCCGCGTCGAGCGACGCGGAGTTGTAGCCGTTGGCGGCGATCCGCGCCTCGATCACCTCGTCCTCGGAGAGGTTCATCAGGCTCGCCAGCTCCGCCACACTCGGCGACCGGCCGAGGCGCGAGCTCAGCTCCTCAGTCGCCCTGGCCAGCTCCACCCGGGCTTCCTGCAACCGGCGCGGTACGTGGACCGCCCAGGAGGTGTCCCGGAAGAAGCGCTTGATCTCCCCGACGATGTAGGGGACGGCGAATGTGGTGAACTCGACCTCGCGGGAGAGGTCGAAGCGGTCGATGGCCTTGATCAGGCCGATGGTGCCGACCTGGACGATGTCCTCCATCTCGTCGCCGCGGGCGCCGCGGAAGCGGCCCGCCGCGTAGCGGACGAGCGACATGTTCATCTCGATCAGCGTGTTCCGTACGTACTGGTGTTCATGCGTCCCCTCCTCCGTCACCGCCAGCTTCTCGAAGAACACCTTCGACAGCTCGCGCGCGTCCTTGGGAGCGACCTCGCGGGGAGATTCGAGTACGGGAAGGTCCTCCATCCCCGTCTCGACGCCAGTCCTCGTGTCCGTCGTCACCTCGGTCGGCACTCTGATGACCTTCTCTCGTACGTCGGTAGCGGTTGCCCCGTGGGGGTTCCGCGTACCCCCACTTGCGCGGCTCATGCCGGAAAAACATCAGCGGATCGAGAAAAATTATTCACGATCCGCCGGGGCCGCCCGACGGGGGTGTCAGACGAGAGGGAGACGGGCCCGTACGCGCTTCCCGGAACGCTGCGGTTCGACGGTGACGCTCTCGCACACCGCCCGTACGATCTCGAGGCCGTGCTGCCCGATGCGCCGGGGGTCGCGGGGCCGGGTGACGGGGGCGGCGTCCAGCCGGTCGGTGACGGAGATGTCCAGGGCGTTCTCGAAGCGTTCGACGAGGACCTCGCAGGGGCCGGG
>NZ_JAPSIW010000991.1 GCF_031178505.1 Streptomyces sp.
CGCCGGCCGCGGCCTCCTCGGCGCCCTCGAAGAGATCACCGACGCCGAAGCCCGCTCCCTGTTCGACCTCAACGTCTTCGGCCTCATCAACGTCACCCGCGCCGTCCTGCCCCACATGCGCGAGCAGCGCTCCGGCAAACTCGTCCACATCGGCTCCCGCTCCGGCTTCGAAGGCGAACCCGGCGTCAGCCTCTACAGCGCCTCCAAGTTCGCCGTCGCCGGCATCAGCGAAGCCCTCTCCGCCGAGATGGCCCCCTTCGGCATCCAGTCCATGGTCGTCGAACCCGGCGTCTTCCGCACCGACTTCCTCGACACCAGCTCCCTCTCCGTCGCCGCCCACCGCATCGCCGACTACGACGGCACCCCCGCCCACGACACCCTCGACTGGATCGAGCAGGCCAACCACGCCCAGCTCGGCGACCCCGTCAAGGGCGCCGCCCTCATCGTCGAAGTCACCGCCACCGACACCCTCCCCACCCACCTCTACCTCGGCCGCGACACCCTCGAACGCCTCGAGGTCAAGATCCAGCAGATCCGCGACGACCTGAAGCCCTGGAGCGAGAAGTCCGCCGCCACAGCCCACGACGACGCCGCCTGATCCGCGTCACGGCCGCCAGCCGCCCACGGACAGCGGCGGCGACCGCCACAGCAGCCCGGCCGGCAGGCTCCCCCCTCGCTCCGGCCGGCCGGGCCACCGCCTCCACCCCCGTCCCACCATTCCCACGCGCTGAAGAACGAGGTCTTCGTCATGTCTGCTCTGCTCACCGGAACCCCCCTGGCCGGTCGTGTCGCCGTCGTCTCCGGCGCCTCCAGCGGCATGGGCGCCGTCACCGCCGAACGCCTGGCCGAACTGGGCGCGACCGTTGTGGTTCTCGCCCGGCGGCAGGAGCGCCTGGGCAGTGTCGTGAAGAACATCGAGGCCGGCGGCGGCACCGCCCTCGCCATCGCCGTGGACGTCACCGACCGCGAGGCCGTCCAGGCCGCCGCGGACCAGGTCGCCGGCCGGTTCGGCAAGGCCGACCTGGTGTTCAACAACGCCGGCGTCCAGCTGATCTCGGGCATCGAGGAGCTGAAGGTCGACGAGTGGCAGCGCCAGATCGACCTCAACGTCACCGGCCTGATGAACGTCATCGCCGCCTTCCTGCCGCACCTGACCGAGTCCGCCGCGAACGGCAAGCCCGCGGACCTGATCAACACCTCCTCGATCGCGGCGACCCGTATCCTGGAGAAGTTCTCGATCTACTCGGGCACCAAGGCGTACATCAGCCACCTCACCCGGCTGCTCCGCGTGGAACTGGGCCGGAAGATGGTCCGCGTGGCCGCCATCGAGCCCGGCATGGTCGACACCGAGCTGCCCGACCACGTGACCGACCCGGACGCGTCCAAGCTGATGGCCGACCTCATCCGCGACATCGACGTCCTCCAGGGCGCCGACGTGGCCGAGACCGTGGCCTTCATGGCCGCCGTCCCCCGCCACGTGAACCTCACCGAGATCACCGTCCTCCCCACCGCGCAAGCCGTCTGATCCCCGTCGTGCGAGGAGGGGGCCGCCCCGGGGCGGCCCCCTCCTCGCGCGACGACACGACGACACGACGGCACGTCGGCACGTCGGCACGTCGGTACGGTCGGGCGCCGCGCGCGGCCGACGCGACGACCTCCTCCGGGTGCGGCGCGACAGGTCGGCGGGCGCGGGGAACGGCGCTGGCCTCCTCGCCGGCCGGGCAGGGCACCGGCGCGGTGCGGTACGCGGGCGTCGCCGATCGCCTCCGCCGGTGTCCGCCGCGCGTGCCGGGGCTGGGCCCCGGCACGCACCACCACCGGGTCGTCGAGGGCCGGGGCAGCGGGCCGCCCTCCGCCGCGCCTCGTTGCCACGGCCCGCCGCCACCTGGAGGTCGAACCACGGCTCGAGCCGGCCCCGCGTCCAGCGGTCGTGGCGGACGGCGTACTCGACCGGGTCGCT
>NZ_JAPSIW010000992.1 GCF_031178505.1 Streptomyces sp.
GCGAGCCCCGCCGCCGCCCCGAGGGCGGCGGCGGGCAGCAGCCAGGCCCTGGCGGGCCCGACGAGGGCGCCGAGGAGGCCGAGGACCGCCGCCGGGGCGGCGGTGGCCACCAGGCAGCGGGTGCGCCACCAGGCGACGGCCCGCCGGTCGACGGCGTTCCTCGGCGGCCGGAGCCGTACCGCGTCCTCCCCCGTCACCGGATCAGCTCCGGCCGCGCAGCGCGCGGTAGGCGGCGACCAGTCCGGCGGTGGAGCTGTCGAGGTCCTCGCCGCCGGTGCCCTCGGTCAGCACGGGCTCGATCCGCTTGGCGAGGACCTTGCCGAGCTCGACGCCCCACTGGTCGAAGGAGTCGATGTCCCAGATGGCGCCCTGCACGAACACCTTGTGCTCGTAGAGCGCGACCAGCTGGCCGAGGACGGACGGGGTGAGGGCGTCGGCGAGGATGGTGGTGGTGGGGTGGTCGCCGCGGAAGGTCTTGTGCGCGACGAGCTCCTCCGGGACGCCCTCGGCCCGTACTTCCTCGGGGGTCTTGCCGAAGGCCAGCGCCTGCGTCTGGGCGAAGAAGTTGGCCATCAGCAGGTCGTGCTGGGCGACCAGGCCCGGCGCCAGGCCGTCCACGGGACGCGCGAAGCCGATGAAGTCGGCGGGGACGAACAGGGTGCCCTGGTGGATCAGCTGGTAGTAGGCGTGCTGGCCGTTGGTCCCGGGGGTGCCCCAGACGACGGGACCGGTCTGCCAGTCGACCGGGCGGCCCTGGCGGTCCACCGACTTGCCGTTGGACTCCATGTCGAGCTGCTGGAGGTAGGCGGTGAACTTCGACAGGTAGTGGGAGTACGGCAGGACGGCGTGCGACTGGGCGCCGAAGAAGCCGCCGTACCAGACGCCGAGGAGGCCGAGGAGCAGTGGCGCGTTCTCCTCGGGCGGCGCGGTGCGGAAGTGCTCGTCGACGAGGTGGAAGCCGTCGAGCATCTCGCGGAAGCGCTCCGGGCCGATGGCGATCATCAGGGAGAGGCCGATGGCCGAGTCGTACGAGTAGCGGCCGCCGACCCAGTCCCAGAACTCGAACATGTTGGCGGTGTCGATGCCGAACTCCTCGACCTTGCCCGCGTTGGTCGAGAGGGCCACGAAGTGCCGCGCCACGGCCTCCTGTCCGGCCCCGAGACCGGACAGGAGCCACTCGCGGGCGGAGGTGGCGTTGGTGATCGTCTCGATGGTGGTGAAGGTCTTCGAGGCGACGATGAAGAGGGTCTCGGCCGGGTCGAGGTCCACCAGGGCCTCGTGGAGGTCGGCGCCGTCGACGTTGGAGACGAAACGGAACGTCAGGTCGCGCCGGGTGTAGGAGCGCAGGACCTCGTAGGCCATGGCGGGGCCGAGGTCGGAGCCGCCGATGCCGATGTTGACGATGTTCTTGACGGGCTTTCCGGTGTGCCCGGTCCACTCGCCCGCGCGGACCTTGTCGGCGAAGGCGGCCATCTTGTCGAGGACGGCGTGGACGCGGGGGACCACGTTCTCCCCGTCGACCTCGACGACGGCGTCGCGCGGAGCGCGCAGCGCGGTGTGGAGGACCGCCCGGTCCTCGGTGGTGTTGATCTTCTCGCCGCGGAACATGGCGTCGCGGAGCCCGGCCACGCCGGTGGCGGCGGCCAGTTCGCGCAGCAGGTTCAGCGTCTCGTCGGTGACGAGGTGCTTGGAGTAGTCCAGGTGGAGGTCACCGACGCGCAGCGTGTAGTCGGTGCCGCGCGTCGGGTCGGCGGCGAACAGCTCCCGCAGCCGGGTGCCTTCCAGCTGCTCCCGGTGCTTGGCGAGGGCCGCCCACTCGGGCAGCTGGTTGAGCCTCGTACGGCCTGTGCTGGTCATCTCGGACATCGCCCACTTCTTCTCGTGCTTTTCTGCCCCGCTGCCCTTCAACCTAATTGATCAGAGGGCGCGGCGAGGCGACGGCGAGCGCGAACGGCGCCGC
>NZ_JAPSIW010000281.1 GCF_031178505.1 Streptomyces sp.
CTGGAGGACCCGGCGCGGTTCGTGGAACGGGTGGTGGAGGCGGGCGCCGCGGCGCTCGGCTTCGGGGTCACGCCGGTGTACGACACGGTGCCTGCGGAGCTGGTAGCGGCCTGCGCCCGGCACGGGCTGCCGCTGGTCGAGGTGCCGCCCGAGACGCCGTTCACGGCGGTGGCGCGGGCGCTGTGGCGGCTGATGGCGGAGGCCCGGCTGCACGAGCTGCGCCGGGTGACGGAGGCCCAGCAGTCCCTCGCCGCGGCCGCCGCCCGGCCCGCCCCGGTCCCGGCGGTGCTCGGCGCGCTGGCCTCCCGGCTCGGCGGCCGGGCGGTCCTCTTCGGGCGGGACGGTACGGAGTCGGCCGCGGCGGGCCGGCCGGTCCCGGCGCGGGCTGCCCGGGCGCTGGCGGAGCTGGCCGGGGTGGTCGGCCCCCGGCCCGGCGGCCCCGCCTCGGCGAGCGGCGACGGCGGCGGACTGCGGCTGGCGGCGTACGCGCTCGGTGGCGGGGACGGCCTCGCGCTCGGTGTCGCGACGGAACGGCTCGGCCCCGGCGACCACACGATCGCGGGCGTCGCGGCGGTCCTGCTCTCCCTGCTCACGGCCCCCCACCGGGGCGCGGACGCCTCGGTGCGGGACGGCGCCCTGGTCCGCCTCCTCCTCGGCGCGCCCCCGGCCGAGGCGGCGGCCGCGCTCGGCCCGGGCCCGTGGGTCGTGGTCCACGCCCACGGCGGCGACGGCACCCCCTTCGCGGCGGCGAGTCTGGCGGCGGCCCTGGGTACGCCCCTGGTGGACGCGGGGGCGTGGCCGGCACCGGCGGACCGGGAAGGCGCGGCGGCCCCGGCGGGGACCGCCCCCGCCGGGGCCGCCGGCACCGTTCGGCTCCTCCTCCCCGCCTCGTCGCCCGTCACCGCGCAGCCCGGGTGGACGCTCGGGGTCGGGGCGCCCGTCGGGGCCGGGGCGCTGCCGGTGGGAGACGCGCAGGCGGCGCGGGCGCTGCGGCGGGCCCAGGCCACGCGGGTGGCCGTGGCACGGCACCGGCCGGGCGGGTTCACGGCCCTGATGGATCAGGACGAGGCCGCCGCCCACGCGCGGGCGCTGCTCGCGCCGCTCTCCGCCCCCCTGGCGGAGACCCTGCGCGGCTGGCTCTCCCTGCACGGCAGCTGGGACCGGACCGCCGTCGCCCTGGGCGTCCACCGCAACACCGTCCGCCAGCGCGTGGCCCGCTGCGCGGCGCTCCTCGACCGGGACCTGGACGATCCGGACGTACGGATGGAGCTGTGGCTGGCGTTCAAGGTCGGCGGCGGCCCCGCCGCGTAGCGGCCGTCAGGGGAGGAGCTTGTCGACGGCGGTCTTCGTCGTCGTACGGAAGGCGGTCAGCGGGGCGTTGTCGAGGTCGCCCATCTGTCCCCAGCGGACGAGGGTGACGGCGCGGCCGTCGCGGCCGACGGAGAAGAGGTGGATGTCGTTGATGCCGATCTGCGGGTCGGCGGTGTCCAGGCTGTAGACCCAGGCGCCCTCCTCGACGGCGAGCTTGCCGTGGGCGGCGCTGACGGCCTTCAGGCCCGGGTTCTGCTGCTCGAGCAGGGGCCCGCAGCCGGCGAGGGCCTTGCGGAGGGTGTCGACCAGCTTCACGGCGTCGGCCTCGGTGCGGGCGACGGTGGTGACCTGGACCGCGTGGGTGTCGAGCTCGGTGCTGAACTCGCGGTAGCGGCTGTTCTGCGCCGGGATCTTGTACGGGGCGCAGAGGACGCCGCCGTTCTCCGGGATGCCGGTGAAGACCTGGGTGGCGGTCCACGGCGTCGACGACGGCGGCAGCTGGGAGGCCGCGAGGAAGGCGGGCTGGGCGGCGGCCTGCGCCGGGGCCGTGGCGAGGGCCGCGAGGCCCAGGGCGGCGGTGGCGGCGGTGGCGAGCGCGGTACGGAGCTTGTTCATGGTGGTGGATCCCCCGTCGGGTTGTTCGGTCCGTGCTCGACCAGCGTCGGGCCGGCGCCCGCCGCCTGCAACGGTGCCGCGCCCCCCTTCCGTCCCGGAACCATTCCACCCCCGCTGACGTGCAGGGACGTAAAGGGTGGGACGCAGGGTCGAAGGGGATGGAATGCCGAAGGACGCCACCGTCGAGGAGTTCGCGGGGCTCGTGCGCGCGCTGAAGGCGCGGGACGGCAGGAGTTACGAGGCGCTGGGCCGGCGCCTGAGCGTCAGCGCGTCCACCCTCCACCGCTACTGCTCGGGGGCGACCGTCCCGGAGGAGTTCGCCGTGGTCGACCGGCTCGCCCTGCTGTGCGGGGCGGACGAGGAGGAGCGGCGGGCCCTGGAGGAGTCCTGGCGGCGGGCCGCCCGCACCCGCCTGCCGCGGCAGCCCGGGAGGCCCACGCCACCCCGGCCCGAGCAGCCGCCCGGGGACCCGGCGACCCCCTGGCAGCAGCAGCCGCGGGCCGTCACGGCGCCCGAGGCCGTCGCGGATCCGCGGGCCGTCACGGCGCCCGAGGCCGTCGCGGATCCGCGGGCCGTCACGGCGCCCGAGGCCGTCGCGGAGCCGGCGGAGACCCGCCCCCGGCCGGGACCCGCCGTCCCCCGGGCCCGCGGCGGGTGGGCGCGGGGGGTGGCGCGGGCCGGTGGGGTGGTGGCCGGGGTCGTCGCGCTCGTCCTCGGAGCCGTACTCCTGTTCTCCGGGCAGGAACCGGAGGCGGTGGAGCCACCACCGTTCACGTGGGCCGCCTCCTCGCACGTGTGGCGCGGCGGCTGCGGTCACACGTATCTGGTGGACCGCGCTCCCGGGCGGGTCGCCCCGCCGCCGCCCGCGCAGGACGCCGCCGCCTGGGCCGGCGCGCACGGTGCCGTGCACGGCGGCGAGACGCTGGTGCGGCTCTCCCTCCAGGGGCGGACCTCCGCCGCCGTCGTCGTGCAGGCCGTGCACGTGCGGGTGGTCGGCCGGGCCGCGCCGCTGCCGTGGCCCGCGTACCGGATGGACGACGGGTGCGGTGGCGGCGTCAGCCCGCGCCACTTCGCCGTCGACCTGGACGCCCCCCGCCCGCTCGCCCGGCCCGTGGCGGGGCTCGACGCCACCGGCGCCGAGCCCCGGACGATCCCGGCGGTCGCGCTGCCGTACACGGTCGGCGCCGCGGACCCGGAGGAGCTGCTGGTCACCGCCCGGACCGCGGGCTGCGACTGCCGCTGGTACCTGGAGCTGGAGTGGAGTTCCCAGGGCCGCTCGGGGACGGCGCGGATCGGTGACCGGGGCGGGGAACCCTTCCGTACGAGCGGGGCCGGGGACGGGCCCTCGTACGCGTACGACTCCGTGGGCCGCCGGTGGATCGCCGGTGAGGCCTCCTGACGCCGGTGCTCTGGACAGAGCGGGTGACCGCTGGGTAACTTCGGATCGAGACAGGCTGAGCAAGCGCTTAGACAATCGGCAGCGACGAAGGAGGCGGCTCGTGCGCCGTACCGTATTCAACGAGGACCACGAGGCGTTCCGGGAGACCATCCGCGCCTTCATCGAGGCCGAGGTCGTGCCCGTCTACGACGAGTGGTTCGCGGCCGGCCAGGCTCCGCGCGACTTCTACTACAAGCTGGGCGAGCTGGGCGTCTTCGGCATCAACGTGCCGGAGGAGTTCGGCGGCGCCGGCCTCGACACCCACAAGTTCGAGGCGGTCCTCTACGAGGAGACCGCCCGCGCGGGCGTCCAGTTCGGCGGCTCCGGCGTGCACGTCCTCCTCGCGCTGCCGTACCTGAAGATGCTGGCCACCGAGGACCAGAAGAAGCGCTACCTGCCGAAGTTCGTCAGCGGCGAGGAGATGTGGGCCCTCGCGATGACCGAGCCGGGCACCGGCTCCGACGTCGCGGGCATGAAGACCACCGCCAAGCTCTCCGAGGACGGCACCCACTACGTCCTCAACGGCGCCAAGACCTTCATCACCGGCGGCGTCCACGCCGACCGCGTGATCGTCTGCGCCCGCACCTCCGCCCCGAGCGCCGAGGACCGCCGCTTCGGCATCTCCCTCTTCGCCGTCGACACCAAGTCCGAGGGCTACTCCATCGGCCGCAAGCTGGACAAGCTGGGCCTGCGCACCTCCGACACCGCCGAGCTGGCCTTCGTCGACGTGAAGGTGCCCGTCGAGGACCTCCTCGGCGAGGAGGGCAAGGGCTTCTCCTACCTCGGCCACAACCTGGCCTCCGAGCGCTGGGGCATCGCCTTCGGCGCCTACGCCCAGGCCAAGGCCGCCATCCGGTTCGCCCAGCAGTACGTCACCGACCGCACCGTCTTCGGCAAGCCGGTCGCCTCCTTCCAGAACACCAAGTTCGAGCTGGCCGCCTGCCAGGCCGAGGTGGACGCGGCCGAGGCCGTCGCCGACCGCGCCCTGGAGGCCCTGGACGCCGGCGAGCTGACGCCCGCCGAGGCCGCCTCCGCCAAGCTGTTCTGCACCGAGGTCGCGCACCGCGTGATCGACCGCTGCCTCCAGCTCCACGGCGGCTACGGCTACATGAACGAGTACCCGATCGCCCGCCTGTACGCCGACAACCGCGTCAACCGCATCTACGGCGGCACCAGCGAGATCATGAAGACGATCATCGCGAAGTCGATGGGCCTGTAAGTGCCCGAGGCGCACGACGCACTGGATGCCCTGCTCGATCTGCTCGACCTGGAGCGGATCGAGCGGGACATCTTCCGGGGCGAGTCCCGCTCCGCCCTCGTCCCCCGCGTCTTCGGCGGCCAGGTGGCCGCCCAGGCGCTGGTGGCGGCCGGGCGGACGGTCCCCGAGGACCGGCTCGCCCACTCGCTCCACGCGTACTTCCTGCGCCCCGGCGACCCGGGCGCGCCGATCGTCTACAACGTCGACCGCATCCGCGACGGCCGTTCCTTCACCACCCGCCGGGTGGTCGCCGTCCAGCACGGCCAGCCGGTCTTCCACCTCTCCGCCTCCTTCCAGGCGTACGAGGAGGGACTCGACCACCAGGCGCGGATGCCGGCCGCGCCGGACCCCGACTCGCTGCCCACGGCCGCCGAGACGCTCCCCCGGCACCTGCCCGCCGAGATCGCGGACCGGCTGATCGAGGCCAGGGCCGCCGTCGACCTGCGCTACGCCGACACCCCGCCCTGGGGCTCGGTCGGGCAGCCGCGCGAGCCGCGCTCCCAGGTGTGGTTCCGCACCCACGGCAAGCTGTCCGACGACCCGCTGCTGCACGTCGTCCTCGCCACGTACGTCTCCGACATGACGCTGCTCGACTCCGTCCTGCTCGCCCACGGGCGCGGCGGCTGGGCCGTCGGGGACGTGGTCGGGGCCTCCCTGGACCACGCCATGTGGTTCCACCGGCCCTTCCGCGCGGACGAGTGGCTGCTGTACGACCAGGAGTCGCCGTCCTCCTCGGCCGGGCGCGGGCTCGGCCAGGCCAGGATCTGGACGCGGGACGGCCGGCTGGCGATCTCGGTCATCCAGGAGGGTGTCGTTCGCGTCCCGCGCGACTGACCGGGCATACGGTCCGATGTCATGAAGACGCGGACGAGGAAGGACACGGGCAACGGGGAGAGCACCGTCACGGTGCTCGTGGCGGCGGCGGCCAACCTCGGCATCGCCGCCGCGAAGGCCGTCGCGGGCGTCGTCAGCGGGTCGAGCGCGATGCTCTCGGAGGCGGCGCACTCCTTCGCCGACACGGTCACCGAAGTCATGCTCCTGACCGCGCTCAAGCGGAGCGAGAAGCCGGCCGACGAGGACCATCCGGTCGGCCACGCGGGCGAGCGGTACGTGTGGGCGATGCTGGCGGCGGTCGCCACCTTCGTCGGCGGCGCCGTCTTCTCCGTCTACGACGGGATCCACACCCTCCTGCACGGCGAGGAGCTGGGCGACCCGCTGCTGTCGTACGTCGTCCTCGCCGTCGCCTTCGTCCTGGAGGCGTTCTCCCTGCGGACCGGGATCCGGCAGGTGCGGGCCGAGGCGGACCGCCGGGGCACCCCCTTCGCCACCTATCTGCGGCTCACCCCCGACACCACCGTCAAGGCGGTCGTCCTGGAGGACTCCGCCGCCCTGTCCGGGCTCATGCTGGCGGCCGGCGGACTCCTCGGGGGGCAGCTCACCGGGTCCGGCGTCTGGGACGGGGTCGCCTCGATCCTCATCGGCGTCCTGCTCGTGTACGTGGCCTGGGTGCTGGGCCGCTCCAACGCGCAGCTCCTCATCGGCCGGCCGCTGCCCCGTCCGATGCGCGAGGAGGTCCGCGCGGAGCTGCTCTCCGTGCCGCACGTGGTGGGCGTCCTGGACCTGATCACCCTGATCCAGGGGCCGGGCGAGGTGATGGTCGCGGCGAAGGTCGACTTCCGGGACGTGGTGTCGGCGGCCGAGGTGGAGCGGGCCTGCGAGACGGCGGAGCGGCGGCTGCGGGAGCGGTTCCCCGCGATCCGCCGCGTCTACCTGGACCCGACCCCGGCCACCCGCGCGTGATCCCGGCGCGACCCGGGTGCCGGCAGGCCTGGGCGGAGACCGGGGGCCGGACGGCCCGGGTGCCGCCCGCCGGGGGTCAGGCGAGCAGGCCCGCCGCGTGCAGCAGGTAGGCCGTCAGGGGCTCGTAGGAGCGCGGGTCGACCACGTGGTCGTCCAGCGGCACGGTGACCTGCATGGTCCCCTCGGCCTCGCCGATGAAGAGGGCCGGGTCGTTGCAGTCGGCGTACCCGACGGAGTCGATCCCGCGCTGCCCGGCCCGGCCGGCCCAGCCGTGGTCGGCCACGACCAGGTCGGGCGCGGGTTCCCCGAGGGCCTCCAGGCCGTCCAGGATCGCGTTCATCGGCTCGGGAGAGTGGGTGTGCCAGAGGCTCGCGCCGCGTTCGAAGACGGCGACGTCGGCGAACTGCACGACGTACCCCTCGTCGGCGATCAGACCGCCGGGGATGCGCACGATGTCGCAGCCCTGGGCGCGCAGCGCGGCGGCGACCCGGCTGTGCGCGTCGATCAGGGCGCCGGGGTGGCCGGTGGCGAAGAGGACCCGCTCGCGGCCCGCGGCGGCCTTGCGGAGCCGGGCGGCCATGCGGTCGAGGGCGTCGACGGTCAGTTCGGGGTCGATGGTGTCCTGGCCGGTGCGGTGGGCGGGGTCGTCGACGACGCCGCAGCGCTCGGCCATCACGGCGAGGACGTCCTGCTCGTCCGTCCACCGGTCGCCGAGCTCCAGACCGAGCCAGTAGTGGCGGTCGCCGTTGGCGAGCTTGCGGTAGTGGGAGAGGTTGTTGTCGCGGGGCGTGGCGACGTCGCCCGCGATGCGGGTGCGGACGAGGTGCTCGACGAGGGCGGGGCGGCTGAGTATCGGCATGCCGGCCATTCTGCCGGGCGCGGGCCCCGTGGGTCCCCCGCTCCGGCCCGACGGGGGCACGCGTCCCACTTGGCGGACCGGGTCGGGGGCCCGTGGGGGCGCGGGTCAGGACGCGAGGGCGGCGAAGGCACCGTGGGCCAGGCGGCGCAGGAGGCCCTCCATGTCCGCGCGTCCGAGGGCCGCGAGGTGCGGGGTCGAGTTCAGCAGGCCGAAGACCGCGTGGACCGCCGTGCGCGCCTCGCTCTCGGGGACGCCCGGGTGCAGCTCCCGTACGACCGCCACCCACAGCTCGACGTACTGCCGCTGGAGCTGCCGGACCCGCTTGCGGTCCTCGTCCTTGAGCCGGTCGAGCTCCCGGTCGTGGAGGGTGATGAGCGGCCGGTCGTCGAGGGCGAAGTCGATGTGGCCGTCGATGAGGGAGGCGAGGACGGCCTCGGGGTCGCCCTCCGCCCCGCGCACCCGCAGGCGCCCGCCGTCGAGGAGCCGTTCGCTGATGCCGACGAGCAGCTCGGCGAGCATCGCGTCCTTGCCGGGGAAGTGGCGGTAGAGCCCGGGGCCGCTGATGCCGACGGCGGCTCCTATCTCGTCCACGCCGACGCCGTGGAAGCCGCGCGCGGCGAAGAGGCGGGCGGCCTCCTTGAGGATCTGCTCGCGTCGCGTGGGGGCGTCGGTGCGGGCCGGGCTCGTGGTCATGGATTCGATTC
>NZ_JAPSIW010000993.1 GCF_031178505.1 Streptomyces sp.
GCCGTGCCGCAGCTGGCGTTGGCCAGACGGTCGATGTCCGTGGTGATCCGGGAGAGCAGATCGCCGGTCCCGGCCCGTTCCAGAACACCGGGCGGCAGCCCGACGGACCGTACGAGGAAGTCCTCGCGCAGGTCGGCCAGCATCCGCTCGCCGAGCATCGCACCGCGCAGCCGCACCTCCCGTACGAAGAACGCCTGCACGGCGAGTGCGAGCGCGAACAGCCCGATGGTCCGCTCCAGATGCAGGTCCCGGGCGTCGGCCGAGACCTTCTCGACGAGGTCGCCGAGGAGGTAGGGACCGGCCATCGAGGCGACCACGGCGAGCGTGTTCACCGCGATGAGCAGGGCGAAGGCCGTGCGGTGGCGCTGGAACAGCTCGCGTACGTAGGCGCGGACGGTCGAGCTCGCGCCGACGGGCAGGGTCTCCGCGGTCGTGGGGGCCGCCGGGTCGTACTCCGGGGGCGCCAGGCCGATCATGCCGTCTCCTCGATGTCGAAATTCGTGGGGGCGCCCACACTGGCGCGCTCGTCGTCGGTCTCGCGGGTCACGACCGCGCGGTACCGCGGTTCGCCGTGCATCAGTTCGCGGTGCGTGCCCACGGCCGAGACCTCGCCGTCGGCCAGGAAGACGACGTGTTCGGCACGGTCCAGGAGCAGCGGTGACGAGGTGAGCACCACGGTGGTCCGCCCGGCCCGCAGCCTGCGGATTCCGTCGCCGACCCGGGCCTCGGTGTGCGAGTCGACGGCGGACGTCGGCTCGTCGAGCACCAAGGCTTCGGGGTCGGTGACCAGGGAGCGGGCCAGGGCGAGGCGTTGGCGTTGCCCGCCGGAGAGGGAGCGGCCGCGTTCCGTGAGGTGGGCGGCCATCGGGTCGTCGTCCACCGACGCCTGGGCCAGCGCGTCCAGGACGTCCGCGCACTGCGCCGCCGCGAGTGCTTCTTCGGCGGTGACGGCTCCGGAGGCCGGTACGTCGAGGAGCGCGCGGAGTGTCCCGGAGAGAAGCACGGGGTCCTTGTCCTGGACCAGGACGGCGGCCCGGGCCTCGGACAGGGGCAGGTCATCGAGCGCCATGGCGCCAAGGCGTACGGACGGCAGGCCCGCGGCGTCCTCGAGCGCCGGGTGGCCGCCGAGACGTTCGGCCAGTCGCCCTGCCTCGTCCGGGTCGCCGCAGACCACGGCGGTCAGGCGCCCGGCCGGGGCGAGCAGCCCTGTCACGGGGTCGTACAGGTCACCGGTGGGACGAGCACCGCCCGGCCACGTCTGCCCGTCCGCCCGCGTCCGCTCGTCCGTCCGCGTTTGCCCGTCCGCCCGCGTCTGCGCGTCCGGCCACGCCTGTCCGGTAGCGCCCGCAGCCGCGCCCACCGAGCCTCCGGCACCGACCTGCGCCACGGACGCGGTGAGACCGGGCTGCTTCTCGGCCTGTCCTGCCGCACGCGGGCCCGGGGTCTCGGGCCGTGGCCCGGACCGCGGCCCAGTCGTGGGCTCCGCCCCCCGCTCCAGCGAGAGCGCCCGTGCGGCCCGCTTCGCGGAGGGACGTGAGAAGGAGTACGCCATGGCGATCTCCTCGAAGTGCCGCAGCGGATAGTTGAGCATCATCACCGCGCTGTAGACGGTGACCAGTTCGCCGACGGTGATCCGGCCCTCACGGGCCAGGTGCACGCCGTGCCAGACGACGGCGATGAGCAGCAGACCCGGCATCAGGACCTGGATCGCCGAGATCGCGGCCCACATCCGGGCGCTGCGGACTGCAGCCGTGCGGACCTCCTGCGAGGCACGGCGGTAGCGATCGAGGAAGAGTTCCTCGCCGCCGATGCCGCGCAGCACGCGGAGCCCGGCGACGGTGTCAGACGCCAGTTCGGTGGCCCGTCCTGCCTTCTCGCGCTGGAAGTCGGCCCGACTCGTCGCGCGGGGCAGCAGGGGAAGCACGGCGAGCGCGAGCACCGGAATGCCCACGGCGAC
>NZ_JAPSIW010000282.1:0-1061 GCF_031178505.1 Streptomyces sp.
GCTCCAGATTCAACATGTAAGCGATCCTAAGACAAGGGGTCAAAGAATTCTCGCTTGTTCTAAGACGTGAGGGCCCGTCACGCTGTGGGGCATGAGCCCCGCAGCCACCCGCACCCCGTCTTCCCCCGCCACCCCCGGACAGTCGTCCCCCCTGCTGGACTGGCGTGTCCGTTTCGGCGCGCTGGCCCTGATCTGGGGCTTCAGCTTCCTCCTCATCAAGGTGGGCACCGAGAGCTTCGCGCCGTTCCAGGTGACCTTCGGCCGCCTGCTGTTCGGTACGGCGGTGCTGGCCGTCGCTCTCGTCGCGAAGCGGGACCGGCTGCCGCGCGGTGCCCGCGTCTGGGGTCATCTGACGGTGGCGGCGTTCCTCCTCAACGCCCTGCCTTTCTCGCTGTTCGCGTACGCGGAGCTGACGATCCCTTCGACCCTGGCGGGCATCTGCAACGCGACGACACCGCTGTGGGGCATGGCGCTGTCGCTCGTGGCGCTCTCCGAGGACCGTCCCACGCGGGTGCGGGCGGCGGGCCTCGGCATCGGTTTCGTGGGGGTGCTCACGGTGCTCGGGGCCTGGCAGGGCTTCTCGGGCCTGGACGTGACCGGCACGGCGCTGGCCCTGCTCGCCTCCTTCAGCTACGCGGTGGGCTGGATCTACGTCCGCAGGACCCTGAGCGGCACCGGCGCCTCACATCTGTCCCTGGCGGCCTCGCAGGTGGGTGTCGCGACCCTGCAACTGGCCCTGGTGACGCCACTGTTCACCTCCGTACCGGAGTCGGTCGAGATCGTGCCGCTGCTGGCGGTGATCGCGCTCGGCGCCCTCGGCACGGGGTACGCGATGCTCCTCCAGTACGGAGTCGTGGCGGAGGTGGGGCCGACGACCGCCGCCATGGTCACGTACTTCATCCCGGTCATCGCCACGGCGGCGGGAGTCGCGCTCCTGGACGAGCGGCTCAGCTGGAACACGCCCGTCGGTGCGCTCGTGGTCCTCGCGGGCGCGGCCCTGACACAGACCCGCCGCTCCCCCACCGCCCCGCGTCCGGCCCGGCTCGGCGGCCGGACGCGGG
>NZ_JAPSIW010000282.1:1071-7965 GCF_031178505.1 Streptomyces sp.
CGGTGGGTGCGCTGGGGGCCCGGGGGGGCGCGCCCCACACCCCCCCCCGCCCCCCCCCCCCCGCCCGGGGCCGGCCCGCCGCGGGGGCCCGGCCGCGACGCCCCGCCGGGAGTGGAGACGCGCACGGAGACCGTCCGCACGCGAGGCCCGTCATCACGAAGTGATCACACCCCCTCACGGAGCGTGCACGGTGCGACAGGCTGGTGCGATGCGCACCCACCTCACCACCGGCCTCCTCGCCGCATCGCTGCTCGCCCTCACCCTCACGGCGTGCGAAGGCAGCGGCACCACCGACGACGCGCCCCGCACCACCCGGACCGCCACGCCGCCGGCCTCCGCGGCCACCACCCGGGCGCCGGCGGCCGACGCCGGGCCGGGCACGCTGCCGGACATGACCGGCAAGGGCCTCCAGTCCGCGCAGGACCAGGCCCAGGCCGCCGGCTTCCACAACCTCCGTTCCCATGACGCCCTCGGCCGCGGCCGCGCCCAGGCCCTCGACCGGAACTGGAAAGTCTGCGGACAGACCCCCGCGGCGGGCGAACACCCCACGGACACCGAGGTGGACTTCGCGGCCGTCAAGCTGGAGGAGAACTGCCCGGGCACGGACCAGGGCGCGAACGAACCCGGGCCCACGACCTCCATGCCCGACTTCACCGGCACGTCGGTGAAGGTGGCCCGCCAGTCCCTGGATCCCGCCACGAGCCTCACCGTCACCGACGCCTCATCCCAGGGGCGGATGGTCCTCGTCGAGTCGAACTGGCAGGTGTGCACCCAGGAACCGGCCGCCGGTACGAAGCTGGGCGGGCAGCCCGTCTCCCTCACCGCCGTGAAGTTCGGCGAGAGCTGCTGACACCGCGCCGAGGGGCCCCGCCCGCACGGCGGGGCCCCTCGCGGCCCTCGGGCGGACGCGCCCTACCCGTAACTCCTGGCCTGCGCCGGCCCCGCCGCGCGGGCCACGGCCTCGGCCAGGGGCTCGATGTCCCGGGGGGCGAGCCGCGAGACGGTGAGCCGGACGGCCGGCCCGGTCGCGAGGCGGAAGCGCGCCCCGGGGGCGACCGCCCAGCCGGCGGCCAGGAGCGCCGTCACCGCGCCCGTCTCGTCGGCCACCGGCACCCAGACGTTCATGCCGCCGCGCCCGTGCGCCTCGACGCCCCGCCGGGCCAGTGCCCGGACGAGTCCGTCGCGCCGCGCCCCGTACGAGCGGGCGACGCGGGCCGGGTCGACGGCGCCGGTGGTCCAGAGGTGCGCGACGGTCCGCTGGAGCAGTCGGCTCACCCAACCGGGGCCGAGGCGCTGGCGGCCCAGCACCCGGTCGACGGTCTCGGCGTCCCCGGTGAAGGCGGCGATCCGCAGGTCCGGGCCGTAGGCCTTGGCGACCGAGCGGACCAGCACCCAGTGGTCGGTGACACCCGCCAGCGGGTGCAGCGGCTGCGCCACGATGCCGTGGCCGTGGTCGTCCTCCACCAGCAGCACGTCGGGCCGGGCGGCGAGCACCGCCCGCAGGTGCCGCGCGCGTTCCCCGGTGACACAGGCGCCGGTCGGGTTCTGCGCCCGGTCGGTGACGACGACCGCTCGGGCCCCGTCCCGGACGATCGCCCGCTCGACCTCCTCGGGCAGCGGACCCTCGTCGTCCAGGGCCACGGGGACCGGTCGCAGGCCGAGCGCCGGCACGAGGTCGAGCAGGCTGCCCCACCCCGGGTCCTCGACGGCGACGGCGTCGCCGGGCCGCAGCCGGGCGGCGAGCACCCTCTCGATGGCGTCCAGGGAGCCGGAGGCGACACCGACCGGACCGGCCGGCACCCCGTCCGCGTCGAAGGCGGCACGGGCGAGCCTCGCGAATTCCCCGTCCACCGGCGCCTGGCCGTACACGCCGGGCGCCTCGGCGTAGTGGCGGGCGACCTCGGCGAGGGCCTCGTCCAGCCGCGGGAGCAGGGCGGGGTCGGGGTTTCCGTCGCTCACGTCCCGGACACCGGGCGGGGCCTCCACCCGGATCGAGCCGCGCGCGGTCGTGGCGGGCCGGGGCCGCACCCGGCTGCCGCGCCGGCCGTCGGTCTCGATGACGCCGCGCTCGCGCAGGGTGCGGTAGGCGGCGGCGACGGTGTTGGGGTTCACCCCGAGCTCCGTCGCCAACTCCCTGAGCGGGGGCAGGAGTCGGCCCGGTTCGAGCGCTCCCGTTCCCACTCCGCGTTCCACGCTGGCGGCGATCTCCGATGCGCGGCGACCTTCGATCCGATATTCTCCTAGCACAAAACACATTATGCACTAGTGCAATGGAGAGAGCAATGAGTGCCACGCCGGACATCTATCCGCCGACCGGCCGGACCGTCCCCACCCGCTCCCGCCACCGCGCCTCGTACGACAAGGACCTCGTCCACGCGATACTCGACGAGGGCTCGGTCTGCCACCTCGGCTTCGTCCGCGACGGCGCCCCCGTCGTCCTCCCCACGCTCTACGGCCGGGTCGGCGGCCGGCTCTACGTCCACGGCTCCACCGGCTCGCGCCCGCTGCGGGCCGCCGGGCGCGGCGAGGACGCCCCCGGTCTGCCCGTCTGCCTGACCGTGACCCACGTCGACGGCCTGGTGCTCGCCCGCTCCGCCTTCCACCACTCCCTCAACTACCGCTCCGTCGTCGTGCACGGCACCGCCCACCAGGTCACCGACCCGGAGGAGATGCACACCGCCCTCGACGCCCTGGTGGACCAGGTCGTGCCCGGCCGCTCGCGCGACGCGCGCCCCGCGAGCGCCAAGGAACTCGCCGCCACCGCCGTCCTCCGCCTCGACCTCGCGGAGGTCTCCGCGAAGGTGCGCACCGGCGGCCCCAACGACGACCCCGAGGACCTCGGCCTCCCCCACTGGACCGGTGTCGTCCCGGTCCGCAGGGGCTACGGCACCCCCGAGCCGGCCGCCGACCTCGACCCGTCCGTCGCCCTGCCCGGCTACCTCGCCGCGCTCGTCCGGCCGCGCCCCGAGGAGACCCCGTCGTGCTGATCCATCCCTGGGACGCCCCCCACGACGAGGGCGAGTGGCGTGACTGGCTCTCCCGCCACGACTTCGGGCAGCTCGCCGTGAACGGCCTCGCCGGCGAACCGCCGTGGGTGCAGCCCCTGCACTTCCGGTACGACGCCGGGCCGGGCCCGTACGGCGAGGCCGTCACCCACCTCGCCCGCCCCAACCCGCTGTGGCACGCCCTGGAGGCGCACCCGGTGGTCCTGCTCAGTGTCGTGGACGACTACGTGTACGTGCCCGGCCCCTGGACCGCCCCCGACGGCGCGCCGCCCGAGCACGGCACTCCGACCTCGTACTACGCCGCCGTCCAACTGCGCTGCACGGCGCACGTGGTGGACGACCCGGCCGGGAAGGCCGAACTGCTCAACCGCCAGGTGGCCCACTTCCAGCCGGACGGCGGCACGGTGCCGGCCGTCCCGGGCGAGGCGCCCTTCGGCCGCATGCTGCCGGGCATCCGCGGGCTGCGCCTGGAAGTGACCGGGGTCCGGGCGAAGTTCAAGTACGCCGGCAACAAGCCGCCGGAGGTGCGGGAGCGGGTGTCGGCCCGGCTCGCCGAGCGGCGGGGCCCCGGAGACCTCGCCGCCCGCGCGCATCAGCTCCGCCGCGGCCCGTCGGCGACGCCGGCGGCCTCTCCCGGCCCGTCCGCGTCGGGTTCCACGGTCCCCGGCCCCTGACGAGCCGCCACTCGCGGCCGCGGTCACTCGGCGAGATCCGGCAGTCGGAGGCGCGTGGCCGGGCGTCACGGGTCACGGTCGCCGTCCCGTCCTCAACGGCGACGACGGCGAGGTGGAAGGCGCTCCGCACCCCGGGCCCGCTCCTGGTCCACGCCCGGCGCCGTCATCGTCGGCCCGGTCTGCCCGATGACCCGATCGTCCACGACGGTCCGGCACCCCGCGCCGTGCCGGGTCCGTGCACGAGGCTCTCGCCGCGCATCGGCCCGGTCACCAGCGCGAGAGGGCGTGTCCGCCCTCACCGGCCGCAGCGCGTGACGGTGCCCCTCCCACTCCCCCGGCGGTGACGCTCACTCGCTGCCCGCGTACGCGATGGTGAGCACCGTGAGGGTCCGGGTGTCGTGCCCGATCAGGATGACCGCGGTGACGTGGCCGCGCGCGACCGTACGGACGATGCCGTCGTCCTGCCCGTACGGCTCGGAGCGGGCCAGCGGGTCCTGCTGGGCGTCGACGAGGCAGACGGCGAGGTCACGACGGGCGCCGTCGGGCAGCTGCTTGTACGTCTCGAACACGTCGGCCGAGAAGTGGAGCCGGTAGGTCACTCCGCTGCCCGCCCCCGCGCGTCACGGGTTCCGGCGTCCCGCAGGACCTCACCGGTCCGGTCGTCCGCCGCCAGGTCGAGGGGCAGCTCCCCCGTCACCTTCGCGGAGACCCGGGCGGTCTCGATCCGGCCGGCCGCGGCGTCGAGGCTCTCCGCCACCGCCGCCCACCGCTCCAGGACCGCCGGCAGTTCCTCGATCGGGGTGAGGTTCACGTCGGCGAGGAGCTGCTGACGGGACGCCGAGTGCGGCAGCACGTGATGAAGCCGGTCCACCGTCCATGTCTGGCGTGCGGTCACGTCGTCCTCCCCGGGGCGTCGCTCCTGTCCTTGCCAGGGTACGCGCCGGGGTACGGCCCGGTCAGTACGCCCGGCGGCCCCGTTCGCCACCGGGCGGGACGCGCCGAACGGCTGCCCGCTCCCGCGCCCCGCCCGCCGGGCCGCGCCCGGAAGGCCGCGCGCGGCCCTTCGGACACGGGAGGCGCCCCGGCGTCGTCGGGATCACCCGGGTACGCCCGTGCGGGGACGCCCCTCCGCCACGCTGTCCTCCGCGGGCCCTGCGGGACCGGGGAGACCCGGGCGCCGGGGGTCCTGCCCCGCGGGCGGAGGCCGCTACTTTCCGGACGCGGCCCAGGCCGGCGCCGTTTCCGCGCCGGGGCCGGTGTCCCGCCGCCGCTGCCGGTCCACCGCCGTCCTGGCCTCGGCGAGGGCGAGGCCGGTGACGGCGGCGAGGAGCAGCACGGTGCCGAGGACGGTGGCGGCGGTGAGCCGTTCACCGAGCAGCGTGACGGCCATGACGGCGGCGCTCACCGGTTCCAGGAGCATGATCACGGAAACGGTGGCGGATCGGACGACCGCGGCCCCGGCGAAGTACAGCGCGTACGCGAGGGCGGTCGGCACGGCCGCCACGTACAGCAGGAGGAGCAGCGTCCGCACCGGCTCGCCGGTGTGCGGGACCAGTCCCTCGGCGGCGGCCAGGGGCAGCAGGCCGACGGCCCCGACGGCGAAGGCCCAGGTGGTCGTCGAGAGGGCGTCCGTACCGCCGCCGTCGCGGCCGAGCCACCGGGTGAGCAGGGTGATCGCCGCGTAGCCGGCGGCGGAGACGACGGCCAGGAGGACGCCGTACGGTCGGACCTCCGCCTCGCCGCCGCCGAGGACGAGGACGGCGAGGCCCGCGAGGGCTCCGGTGACGGCGGCGAGACCGCCGGCGCCGAGGCGTTCGCCCAGGGTGAGCCGGGCGCCGGCCGCGATGAGGACGGGCCCGGCGCCCAGGGTGACGACGGTGGCGACGGCCAGGCCGGTGGCCTGGACGGCGGCGAAGTAGGCGCTCTGGAAGACGGTGAGGCCGAGTCCGGTGCCGAGGACGCGGACGAGCCGGCGGCGGCGCGGTTCGGGAGTGCCGCCGGCGGCCCGCCGGGGACGCAGCGCGAGCGCGCCCAGAAGCAGGACGAGCCCCCCGGCGCAGCGCCAGAAGGAGAGGGCGAGGGGGCCCATGTCTCCGGCGCGGAAGATGAGTGAGGCGGCGGCACCGGCCGTGCCCCAGGCGATGCCGGCGACGATGAGATAGAGCAGACTCCGCCCGGTGGACAGGGCGGATCCCGAGGTGGTGGACACGTGACTTCTCCGTGGAGGACGGGGGAACGGTGGTCGCTGGATCCGCGCGCGGGCAGCGACGAACCGCTCGGGGGCGGAGATCCGCCGGGCCGAGCCGCGTCTTCGTCGGGAGGGTCGCCGCGCGCCTAGGCGGCGGGCGGCGGAAGAACGGTCGCGTGCATGATCGGCACCCTAGGGGGTGGGCCGCCCGGCGGACAACCGGGTTTCCGGCCCTTCCGCCCGCTCGCCGTCCGGCTTCTCGCGGACCTCGTCGTCCGGCCCGCTCCCGGACCCGGCGACCGGTCCCGCCGGGGCCTTCGGGGTGGCGGACTGGGCGATGAAGGCGCCGACCAGGACGACCGCGCCGCCGACGATCTGGGGCGCGTCCAGGTGTTCGCCGAGGAGCACCCAGGCCAGGACGGTGGCGATCACCGCTTCCAGGCAGGCCACCACGCCGGCGACCTGCGGCGAGAGCCGGCGGACCGAGACGACGCCGGTGACGTACGCGAGGACGGTGGCGATCAGCACGATCCAGCCGAGCAGCAGCCAGGCGGGCACGGCCGTGCCGTCCATGTCGGCGCTGCCGGCGAGGACGGACCGGTCCATGCCCCACGGGCGGGCCACGGCGGTGAGGACGAGGGCGCCGATGAGCAGTCCGTACGCGATGACACCGAGCGGGTCGGCCTGGCCGTCCTCGCCGGCGCCCTGGTCGGAGAGGACGAAGTAACCGACCTGGCAGCAGGCGGCTCCGAGGGCGAGGAGCAGGCCGAGGAGGTCGAAGCTCAGTCCGGACCAGACCTCGACGACGCAGGCGAGGCCGCCGACGGCGAGGACGACGCCGAGCGCGGCGGCGCGGGTGACGGGCCGGCGCTGCACGAAGCGGACCCAGCCGAGGACGAGGGCCGGGGCGAGGTACTCGATGAGCAGGGCGACGCCGACCGGGATGCGGGAGATCGAGGCGAAGTAGAAGGCCTGGACACCGGCGACGGCGAGCAGGCCGAAGCCGGCGAGCAGGGCCGGTTTGCGA
>NZ_JAPSIW010000994.1 GCF_031178505.1 Streptomyces sp.
TCGACAACATCGCCACCGTCCCCGTCCTCACCGGCACACCGCGCAGGCAGGCCCGGGACCGGGCGCGGGAGATGCTGGCGACCGTCGGCCTCGATCAGTCCGTCGCCGATCGCTTCCCCGCTCAGCTTTCCGGAGGGCAGCAGCAGCGGGTCGGCGTCGCCCGCGCGCTCATCTCCGACCCCAACATCCTGCTCATGGACGAGCCGTTCGGCGCCGTCGATCCGATCGTGCGCCGCGAGCTGCAGGACAGCCTTCTCGACCTGCAGTCCGAGCTCGGCAAGACGATCGTGTTCGTCACCCATGACATCGACGAGGCGTTCCGCCTGGGCGACGAAGTCGTGGTGCTGCGCACCGCCGCCCAGATCGCCCAGCAGGGCACGCCGGCCCAGATCATGGCCGACCCGGCCGATGAATTCCTCCGCCGCTTCATCGGCGCCGACCGGGGACAGCGGACCCTGCACACCCAGGAGGTCGGGGACCGCACCATCGCCGTCGACGGTGCCGGTCGGCCCGTGGGAGTGCTCGAATGACCTGGCTCGGTCACAGTTGGCCGCTCGTCCTCGAACTCGCCCGTGACCACCTCGTCCTCACCGTCCCCGCCGTCCTCATCAGCATCCTCGTCGCCGTGCCGATCGGCCGCCTGGCCTTCCTCCGCCCTCGCCTCGGCTCCCCGCTCCTCACGGCCGCGGCACTGCTCTATGCGATCCCCGCACTGCCGCTGCTCATCATCGTTCCCGCGATCTTCGGCACGCCGCTGCGCTCGCAGGCCACGATGATCGTGGCGCTGAGCGTCTACGGCGTCGCCCTGCTCGTGCGCACCGCCGCCGATGCCTTCGCCGCCGTCGACCCGCGCATCACCGACGCCGCGGTCGCAGTCGGGCACTCCCCCACCAGCGTGTTCTGGCGCGTCGAGCTGCCCTTGGCCGTGCCCGTGCTCCTGTCAGGAGTCCGCGTCGTGACGGTGAGCACCGTCAGCCTCGTGACCATCGGCGCGCTCATCGGGGTGCCCGGGCTCGGCTCACTACTCACGGACGGTTTCCAACGCGGCATCACCGCCGAGGTGGTCACCGGCGTCGTCGCGACCGTAGTCCTCGCGCTCGCCCTCGATGGGCTTCTGCTGCTCAGCGGGCGCGCGCTGACCCCGTGGACCCGGCTCCCGCCTCGGCGGGGCAGGCACCCGCGCGCCACCCTCCCCGGCCCCGTCTCCCGGGTCGGAACCGGGGAGGAGCAGTGAACCTATTCATCGAAGCATTCGGATGGCTTGTCGATCCCCTCAACTGGTCGGGACCCGGCGGCATTCCCACCCGCATGGCCGAGCATTTGCTCATCAGCGCCGCCGCCGTCGTCCTCGCCGCCGTCATCGCCCTGCCCGCGGGAGTGCTCATCGGGCACACCCGCCGAGGCGCCGGCGTCATCGGCGCGATCACCGGGGCCGCTCGTGCGGTGCCGACCCTCGGTCTGCTCACGCTCTTCGGTCTGGCATTGGGGATCGGCCTGACCTCTCCGCTCCTGGCCCTGATCATCCTCGCCGTTCCCTCCCTGCTCGCTGGGGCCTATGCCGGGACGGGTGCGATCTCGCCGGTCATCACCGACTCCGCCCGGGCGGTGGGGATGAGCCCGACCCAAGTGATCCTCCAGGTCGAACTGCCCCTGGCTGCGCCGGTGATCATCGGCGGGATCAGGACCGCCACCCTGCAGGTCGTCGCCACTGCCACGCTGGCCGCCTACACCTCCGACTTCGGACTCGGCCGGTATCTCTTCTCCGGCCTCAAGTCCCGCCAGTACGACGAGATGCTTGCCGCGGCACTGCTCGTCACTGTTCTCGCCCTGGTCCTCGAGATCCTCCTCGCCACCGCACAGAACACCGCCAGAGCCCGCATCGGGCAGACCGCCACAGCCCGCATCGGGCACTGAACTCGGAAGAGGTACCGTTATGATCCGCTCACCCCGC
>NZ_JAPSIW010000283.1 GCF_031178505.1 Streptomyces sp.
CCCAGGGCCTCGACGCCTACGAGGACCGCCACGACGACCTCGCCGGCGACGCGACCTCGCGCCTCTCCCCGTACCTCCACTTCGGCGCCGTCTCCGCGACCGAGGCCCTCCATCTCGCCCGCGCCCGGGGCGGCGCGGGCGCCGACGCCTTCGTACGGCAACTGTGCTGGCGCGACTTCCACCAGCAGGTGCTGGCGGCACGGCCCCGGGCGGCCGTGGAGGACTACCGTCCCCGGAACGACCGCTGGCGGCGGGGCGCGGAGGCCGAGGAGGACCTGCGGGCCTGGCGCGAAGGCCGCACCGGCTACCCCGTGGTGGACGCGGCCCTGCGCCAGCTCGCCCACGAGGGCTGGATGCACAACCGGGGGCGCCTGCTCACCGCCTCCTTCCTCAGCAAGACGCTCTACCTCGACTGGCGGGACGGCGCCCGGCACTTCCTCGGCCTCCTGGTGGACGGCGACATCGCCAACAACCAGCTCAACTGGCAGTGGGTGGCCGGCACCGGCACCGACAGCCGCCCGCACCGGGTCCTCAACCCCGTCCTCCAGGGCCGGCGGTACGACCCCGACGGCGCGTACGTCAGGCGATGGGTGCCGGAACTCGCCGCCCTGCCCGGCGCCTCCGTCCACGAACCGTGGAAGCTCAAGGGCGCCGACCGCGCCGCGTACGACTACCCCGACCCGATCGTGGACCTCGCCGAGGGACTGGCGCGCTTCCGGCGCGCGCGAGGACGGGACTGAGCGGCGAGGCCGAACCGACGCGTGATCGACGCGGCTTGAGAAGGGCGCGCCTGGGGCCGGAGGGTGAAGGGGCCGGGAACACCGACGCCCCGCGAGGAGGCCCTCATGACCACAGCGGCGCCGCCCGTCCACCCCCTTCGGGACGGTCAGCTCACGACGCACGAACGACGCAAGGTCTCCGCGGTCGCGGTCGCGGTCGCGGTTCGCTTCGCGCGCGGCCGAGCCACGGCTCCGCGCCACCGGCGGCGACACCGCACGCCCCGTCCTCCGTGGACGCGTGCGCCGAACTCCTCGCCGAAGGATGCTTCGTGACGGGCTGATTCGTCACCCCCCCGCGCCGTACGGTGCACGCGCCCGCGCCACCCCGGCCCTCACGAGACGTTCCGGTCCCGACCGGATTCACCGACCGCGCCGGGAACCTTTTCCGGACAGCGGCCCTCATGGTCATTGGGCACGGGGACGCACGCGCACCGTGACGCGTTCCCCGCCCCGTGGCGCACCGGTCTCGTGCGCCACGCGACCACGCTCAGTAGAAGCCGAGGAATCACCGTGCCTCTGTCGCCGCGCAGACGTCAGACCGTGAGCGCCACCACCCTGATCGCCGCCCTCGCGGCGGGACTCGCCCCCACCACAGCCTTCGCCGCCGACGCCGCCACCGCACGTCCGGCGCCCGCCGCCGCGACGGCGCCCGCGGCCCCCGCCGCGGACATGGAGGGTGTCGTCGCCGCGCTCAACTCGGCCCTGGCCGACGGAGCTCCGGGAGCGATGGCCCGGTTCTCCGGTCCCGACGGGGTGGAGAGCCGCACCGTCGGTGTCCGGAACCGGGAGTCGGGGGCGCCGATGGACATCCACGCGCGCTTCCGCGTCGGCAGCGTCAGCAAGACGTTCTCCACGGTCGTCCTCCTCCAGCTCGTGCAGGAGGGGAAGCTGGAACTCGACACGTCCGTCAACCGGTACCTGCCCGGACTGCTCCCCGACGACCGCATCACGGTCCGACACCTGCTCACCCACCGCAGCGGCCTGGCCGACTACACCAACGCGATGTTCGCCGACACGGTGCCGGGCTTCGAAGCCGTGCGGAACCGGGTCTTCAGCCCCCAGGAGCTCGTCGACCTCTCCCTGAGCGAGCCCCGGACCACCGAACCCGGCGTGGCGTACAAGTACTCCAACGCCAACTTCGTGGTCGTCGGCATGCTCATCGAGAAGCTCACGGGCCGCCCCCTGGCCGACGCCTACGAGCGCCGGATCTTCAAGCCGCTCAAGCTGCGCAAAACCTCGTACGTCCACCCCGACACCCGGATCAAGGGCCTGCACGTCCGGGGCTATCTGCACCCGGACACGGCCGGTGAGCCGCTCGTGGACTCCACGGAACAGACCGTGTCCTGGGCGCAGGCCGCCGGCGCCGTCATCTCCAGCCCCGCCGACCTGAACACCTTCACCAGCGCGCTCCTGCGCGGGCGGCTGCTGTCCCCGGCCATGATGGAGGCCATGACGACCGTCACCCCGACGGACGCCACCAACACCCGTTTCTACGGGCTGGGTCTGCGCCGTTACGACCTGTCCTGCGGCGTCCAGGTGTACGGCCACACCGGCACGGTGCAGGGCTTCTACACGTACGCCTTCTCGACCCGCGACGGGCGGCGCAGCCTGTCGGCCGTGGCGAACACCTCGAACCACGGCGTCGCCAACACGGCGCTCGGCGGCACGCTGGAGCCCGCCTTCTGCGGCAAGAAGCCGGCGGCGGCGCCGTCCGCGCGCTCCGCCGCCCCGGCCACGGCCGGTGACCTCGCCCCGCGGCCGGCGGAGCGGGACCTGCCCGAGCGCCACTGAGCCCCCTCGCCGGGAGGCCCGCCCGTGGCGGCCTCCCGGCGACCGGGTCACCTGCCCGGCGGCCTCCGCGCGGACCGGAGCGGGGCGGACCCGCGGCGGAGGGGAGCGGAAGCCACTGCGGCGAGTCTCCCGTTCGCGTGCTCCCGCTCACCCTCTTCGCGTGCGGCCGGCGCGCGCGTCAGCCCCGGGGCACCGCGATGTACGCCTCCTGGGGCGAGGCGGTCGGTGTGTAGCGGGACGCGGTGGGCACGGTGGGGATCAGATCCCGGTGGATCACCTTCGACACGGCCTGGATCGTGTTCACGCCGTAGGTCATCGTGCTGCTGCCGTCGGTGAGCACCGTGATGGTGTAGTCGTGGCCGGCGCCCTTGAACGCACCGATGCTGTGCACGCGCCAGCCGCGCGTGGCGCGCTGCAGCCAGCCGTTCTTGACGTGCACGGACACGGAGGAGGGCGCGCCGGCCGGGGTCCCCCACCTCTGCGAGGTGACGACGTTGCCCATGAGCCGGAGGATGTAGGCGCGGGCGTTGTCGCTCAGGACGGAGTTCCGGGCGGTGATCAGCGAGAGCAGCCGCTGCTCGTCGGCGGCGTTGATCCGGGTGAGCCCCCAGTAGCCGCCGGAGCCGGGCACCGTCCGCGTCATGCCGGCAGCCGCCAGGAAGCCCTTCACCTTGGTGAGCCCGAGCTGGTTCCACAGGGTGGTGGTGGACGCGTTGTCGGACTTGGTGATCATGGCGGTCGCGAGGTTGGTCTCGCGCGTGGTCAGGTACCGGTTGGTCTTCTTGGCGTCCCAGAGCAGCGCGGCGAGGACGGTCACCTTCACGATGCTGGCCGAGTCGTACGCGTTCGTGGCCCGCAGGGTGCAGGTGGTCCGCGTGGTGCGGTCGTGCAGGTGGACGGCGACGGTGCCGGAGCGCGTGGCGAGCGCGGCGGTGATGTCCCGCTGGAGCTTGGCGGCGAGCCCGGCCTTGGCGGACGTGCAGCTGACCTGCGGCGCGGTGGCGGCGGCAGCGGGCGCGGCGCCGGCCGCGACGGGCACGAGCATCCCGGCGGCGGCCACGAGCGGAAGCGCGCGGGCGCGCAGGTTTATGTGGTGAGGCATGTGATTCCCCCTGGAAACGAAAAAACGAACACGCCTTCGGCGTGCTCGCCTTACATGACTCACGAGCGTGCGGATGGTTGTGCGAATCCTGAAGCTTTTCTCCGGAGCGCCGAAGCCACCTTTCCGAGGCTCGCGCGGTGGTCCGCGGCACCTCGCGCGCGAACGGGGTCGGCAGGGCCGGTTCCGGAGGAAGAAGGGAAATCGATCACGTGAGCCACGGGTGAAGGCACCCCGTTCCGCGGGTCGGGGCCCTTTCCCGCCGTCAGACTCCTGGGGGAAGACCTTTCGGGTGGGGCGGGCGTGCGGGCGATACGGGGTGGGCGTGACCGAACGTGGCGGCGGTGACCGTACCGTTCCGTGGGGGACGGGTCCGGGCGTGGCGGACGGTTCCGTCCCCGGCGCACGCGCGGCGACGGACGGCCACCCGCGTGGGCGACGGTACGGTGACGGGCCGACGCGCGCGGTGCCCCGGCACGTGGCCTGCGTGATGGACGGCAACGGCCGCTGGGCCCAGCGGCGTTCACTGCCCCGGGCGGCGGGTCACCGGGCCGCGGAGACCTCGGTCATCGACGTCATCGAAGCGGCCCGGGCGGCCGGAGTCGAGTGGCTCAGCCTGTACGCCTTCTCCACCGAGAACTGGAACCGTCCCGGCCCCGAGGTCGACGACCTGATGCGACTGGTCCGCCGGGTCGTGCGCAAGCACGCGCCGCTGCTCCTCGCCCGGGGCATCCGCTGCCGCTTCCTCGGGGCCGCGGACCCGCGCATCCCCCGTGGACTGGCCCAGGACTTCGAGGACCTGGCCACGCTGACGGCCGAGAACCAGGGGATGACGCTGACCGTCGCCTTCGACCACGGCGGACGCCGCGACATCGTCGAGGCCGCCAGGTCCCTGATCCGCAGCGGCACGCCCGCCGACGAGGTGACCGAGCGGCTCTTCGCGGACCACCTGCCCTTCCCCGACACCCCGGACGTCGACCTCGTCATCCGGACCTCCGGCGAACAGCGCATCTCCAACTTCATGCTCTGGCAGGTCGCCTACGCCGAGTGGGTCTTCCCCGAGGTGCTCTGGCCGGACTTCCGGACCCCCGACTTCCTCACCTGCCTGGACGCCTACCGGCGTCGCGACCGCCGCTTCGGCGGCGTGCCCCCTCAGAAGAACGGAGACCCGTCATGACGACCGGAACCACGGGAACGGCCGACGAGGCGCCCCTGTTCGGCCCGGAGTCGCGTTTCCACGCCTTCTTCGACGACCCGCGCTGGGCACTGGCCATGATCCGCGCCACCGTCCTGGAGGCCGCCCACCCGCAGATCGGCGCCGCCCTCGCCGACAACTCCACCTTCATGGCCCACCCCTGGCGCCGGCTGCGCAACACCTTCCTCAGCATGCGGCGCATGTTCGACGCCGACCCGGCGGTGCGCGAGCGGGAGGCCGCCCGGCTCAACAGGCTGCACGCCCGCATGAGCGGCTCCGACTCCCGCGGCCGCCCCTACGACGCCATGGACCGCGCGACCCGCGCCTGGGTCGTCGCCACCCTCTTCGAGAGCGCCGTCACCATGTGCCGACTGAGCGGTCAGCCGCTCGACCAGGACACCATGGAGCACATGTACGCCGAGTACCGCGTCTTCCTCGCGGCGCTCGACGGCGACGCCGGGGAACTCCCCGAGGACCTGCACGACTTCTGGCGCTACTTCGACGGGGTCGTCGAGGACGAACTGGAGAACACCGAGGCGGCCCGGGTCATCCTCTACCGGCTCTTCGACCACCTGCCCGCCCCCGCCCTGCTCGACGGCGCGCCGGCACTGTGGGCGGCCGGCCGGGCCGTCGTCGGTCCGCTCCTCGGCGCGATCACCGTCGCCTCGCTCCCCGAGCCGTACCGGCGCAGGGCCGGACTGCCCGAGATGCCCGGCGCGCCGACCCTGATGCAGGGCGCCTACCTCGCCGCCGGGCTCACCCGATTCCTGCCCGACGGCTGGCTCCGTGCCGAAACCATCATCGAGACCCTCTCCCTCTCGCCCGACAGCGACGATCCCCGGGCCCGGACCGTGGCCGCGCTGCGCGCCCGCATGAAGCGGGCATCGGCCCTGCTCCGCCTCCTCACGCCCCTGGGCGGCGACACCGGCCCGGACCCGTTCCCCGCCGCCCGGGCGGACACCGCGGCCACGGCGACCACGGAGGCATCGGGGGAGAGCCGGCGGTCGGCGGAGGAGTTCTTCCGGCAGGTGCTGGACCAGACCGGCGACGGCCACCTCGACTGGCCCGACCTCGCCGCCATGGCACGCGAACTGGCCACCCGCCTCGACCTGGACGAACCCGAGGAGACCCGGCTCTACGACGCCTTCGCCGCCTGGTGGCGCGAACTCCAGGCGGCCCTCGACACCGACGGTGACGGCCGCGTCAGCGCCGCCGAGTACGCCGCCGCCGTACCCTCCCTCGCCGGTCCCGCGCTCATCCGCGTCGCCGAGGTGCTCTTCGACGCCACCGACAAGGACGGCAGCGGAACCATCGACGCGGCCGAACACCGAGCGCTCTTCCGCACCGCCTTCCACCGGGACCTCGACCTCACCGACGGCACCTACGGCCGCAGTGCCTTCGTCGGCGACTTCCTCTCCTTCATGTCGGGCCGTCGCGCGAACACGCCCTACGACCCCCTGCTCGCCGACGCCTAGGGGTGTCCTGTCGATCGGGCCGCGAACCCGGCAAGATCGGCGAGACACCCTCTAGGAGCCGGAGCCGGAGCCGGAGCCGGAGCCGGAGCCGGAGCCGGAGCCGGAGCCGGAGCCGGGCTCGGCCGCGCACCGGTGGGCGTGGGCCGTGAGCCCGTCCGGGAGGACCCGGCCGGCGAGTTCCTGCAGCCGGGACCTGGCCGAACCGGCGACGACCTTGTCCCGGCCCGCCATCAGGGCCTCGAAGGCCTGCGCGGCGACCTGGGCGGGATCGTCCTTGGGCCCCGTACCGATCGCGGTGTCCAGCATGTGCGCGCGGGCGAAGAACGCGGTGTCCGTCGGTCCCGGCAGCAGGGTCGTCACGGTGACACCGGTGTCCCGCAGCTCGTGGGCGAGAGCCTGGGCGAAGGACAGCAGGAAGGACTTCGAGGCGTTGTAGACGGCCTGGTACGGCCCGGGTGTCGTCGCCGCCACGGACGAGGTGACCAGCACCCTCCCATGGCCGTCCTCGACCATCGAGGGCACCAGGAGCCGGGCCAGCCGGACGGTCGAGGAGATGTTGAGGTCGATGACGCGCTGCTGGTCGGCCAGGTCCGTCTCCAGGAAGGCACCGCCCCGGCCCACCCCCGCGTTCAGGGCGAGCGCCGCGACCGGGCGCCGGGTCCCCTCGATGCGCCGGTGCAGCTCCGCCACTCCGTCCGCGGTGGCGAGGTCCGCCCGGACGGCGGTCACCTCCGTACCGTGCTCGCCCAGCTCCGCCGCGGACGCCGGCGCCGCGTCCTCGGCGGCGACGACCAGGTCGTACCCGTGCCGCGCGAACTGCCGGGCGAGTTCGAGGCCGATGCCGCTGGAGGCGCCGGTGACGACGGCCAGGGGGTTCATTGCGTCCATGGCGGGCGGCTACCCGACCCTCCGGCGCCTACACGAAGCGGACACAAGGGACAGGTCGACCGGCTGATCCCGCGTGCTCGGAGTAGGCGCGCCGTGGCGGGCGGCCGGCGCCCGCCGACGTCCGACCCCTCCGGAGGCATCTCATGGAGACAACGGTACGCGGCATGCTCAACACCCACCCGGCCGGTCCCGGCGGCGTCGACACCGACGCCCTGGCCCACTGCATCGAGGAGCGCGTCGCCTCCGCGCAGGCGTGCACGGCCTGCGCGGACGCCTGTCTGTCCGAGGGCATGGTCGCCGATCTCGCGAAGTGCATCCGCACCGACATGGACTGCGCCGACATCTGTACGACGACGGCGGCCGTCCGGGCGGCTCCGACACCTGCCGCATCAGCGTCTCGATCACCCACGCGGACGACGACGAGACCGAACAGGTCCTCGTGGACGCCCTGCGGGCCCTGGTCGACCGGGCCGACTCGATCGACGGTCCGTCCCCGGCCGGCGTACGGCTCCCGGAGCCCCCGGCGCTCGAACTGGAACAGGCCCGCCTCCCGCGCGACGCGTTCTTCGGCGAGGCCGACCGCGTGGCGGCGGAGGACGCGGTCGGCCGCGTCGCGGCCGAGACCATCAGCCCCTACCCGCCCGGCGTACCGGTGGTCACTCCCGGCGAGGTCATCACCACCGAGGTGGTCGACCACCTGCGCAGCGGCGCCGACC
>NZ_JAPSIW010000284.1 GCF_031178505.1 Streptomyces sp.
TCCGGCCCGCGCGAGGCCGCCCCTTCGGCGTACTGCTGCCACTGCGTGGTGCCGCCGTACCGCCGGCGGGCCTCGGCCGGCCGGTCCGGGTCCCATCCGGGACCGAAGATCGCGGCCTGCTGCTCGATGGTCAGCAGCAGGCCGCGCTCCTGGGCCGCGATCATCCGGTCCAGCCCCGCGCCCAGCCGCCGCAGACGGTCGATCCGGGCGGCGACATGCGCGCGCTGCGCGCGCAACGCGCCCGCCACATCGGTGGTCGCCGGGTCCAGGAGGGCCCCGATCCGCTCCAGGCCGAGCCCCAGCTCCCGATAGACGACGACACGGTGCAGACGCTCCAGGTCACCGGCGGTGTAGAGCCGGTAGCCGGCGGCCGTCCGCAGCGACGGCCGCGCCAGGCCGATCTCGTCCCAGTGGTGCAGCGCCCGCACCGTCACGCCCAGACGTGCCGAGACCTGGCCGACCGTCAGGCCGCCGGAGTCCGTCGCATCATTCACGCTCCTCATTGTCACCGCGGTCGGCCCCCGGCGGCGCAGTGATCCCGATGGCTGCAAGGTTCCGTGCCTCCTGACCGGCCGGATCGAAGGGTTTCGCCGCGGTGAAGACGATCCGCGCGTTCTCGGGCGTGATCACCTCCACGTCGCGGGTGTTCCACGGGGTGTCCCGTGGCCCGTCGACCGCGTCGGGGCGCACCGCGCGGCAGGCCGCGACCAGGGGGTCGATCTGGTCGAGTACGCAGGCGAAGCTGACGCTCATGGCCGGCGCCCGGTCCGGAACGCCCGTCGCCGACAGGAGGAGTACGTCCTGGAAGGCCCACCGGCGCAGGTGCACGAGCGTGCCCGGAATGCCGAACAGCTCGAAGAACCCCAGCCCGCGCACCCAGAAGTCCACCGACGCCGCCAGGTCCTCCGTGGGGATCGTGACGAAGGCGGGCATCCCGTAGATGCCGCGGAACGGCTCGGGCGCCACCGCGTCCGGGCCGGGCGCGGGCACGGGACTCATCTCGAAGGCGTTGTAGTAATCGCTCATGGGGCCCACCCTCCGGCCTCACGCGGCGTGAGGGTCAAGCCGGGATCGGGCATCCACGGAAGCGCACGGCAGGACGGGCCCCGCGGCAGGGGATCGGGCCGGCTCCCCGAAGAGCCCGCGTAGAGCGTGGTGGACGGGCGGCGCACCCGCCGGAGCACCGCCCGTCAGCCCCGCCCCGAGTCCCGCAGGGCGTCGAGCAGGGTGCGCAGCACGGGCTGCTCCAGGGAACCGCTCCGGACGACGGCGTGGATCGTCCTGACCGGCTCGGGGTGACGGACCCGGCGGACGACGACGCCGGGGTGACGGGCGCTCAGACCGAGGCCCGGGATGAGACTGACGCCGAGTCCTGCGGCGACGAACCCCTGGGCGGTCGCGTAGTCCTCCGAGGTGGCCGCGAAGTCCGGGCTGAAGCCCGCCGCGGCGCAGGCGTCGACGAGGGGAGCGAGGCACGGGCCGGGGGGTTCGCTGCCGACCCACGGTTCACCGGCCAGATCGGCCAGGTCGACCACCCGCTTCGAGGCCAGCCGGTGCCCGGTGGGCAGAACGGCCCGGTACGCGTCGTCGAGCAGGTGGACGACACGGATGCCCTGCCGCGCGTCGGCCGGCGGCCGGACGACGACGGCCAGGTCGGCGTCCCCTTGGATCACCTCCGCCAGGGCGTCGTCCGGATCGGCCAGGCGGGGATCGATCGCCACCCCCGGATGCTCACGGCGTACGCGGGCGAGGGCGGGCGCCAGGAGGGTCGGACCGACGGAGGCGAAGTAACGCAGGGTCAACCGGCCCTCGCGCCCGGCACGCAGATCCGCCAGCGCCGTCTCCGCCTCGGCGAGCTGCTCGCCGATGACCGCCGCGTACCGCGTGAGCAGCAGCCCGGCCTCCGTCGGCCGCACGCCCCGGCCGACCCGTTCCAGCAGGGAGGTCCCGGTCTCCCGCTCCAAGGCGGAGATCTGCTGGCTGACGGCGGACGGGGTGTAGCCGAGGTGGGTGGCCGCAGCCGTCACGGAACCGCTGGTGATCACGGCGCGCAGCACCTGCATGCGTCTCACGTCAATCATGTAGTGCAACTTAACAAGCGCGTAGAACCTTTTTCTTGTCCTTCCGAAAGGAGTGCGGCACCGTTCAAGGCAGCTGATCAAGGAGACGACGGTGGACGGTGTCATACACAGGACGCGGGCGGGCGCGCGGATCGCCCTGCTCGCCCTCCTCTGGGGATCGACCTTCCTCTGGATCGAGGTGGCCCTGCGGGCGCTGACCCCGGTACAGGTGACGTTCGCGCGGTGCCTTCTCGGGTCGGTGACCCTGCTGGCCGTCTGCCTGGGGTCCGGCCGGCGGCTGCCCCGCGGCCGACCGCTCTGGGGCCGCGTCGTCCTGGCCGCCCTCTTCTGCAACGCCCTGCCGTTCGCCCTGTTCAGCTTCGGCCAGCAGAGCATCGACTCCGGCATCGCCGGCGTCCTCAACGCGACCACCCCCCTGTGGTCCCTGCTGATCGGTGCGGCCACCGGATCCGAGCGCGGTCTGCGACCGTCCCGCGTGGCCGGACTCCTGCTGGGCTTCGCCGGAGTCGTCCTGATCTCGGCCCCCTGGCAGGCGACCGGAGCGGGCGGCTGGGGCGCTCTCGCCGTCGTGGGCGCGGCATGCAGCTACGCCGTCGGCTTCCTGATCATGGGACGCCTGGTCGGCAGGGGCATCCCGACGATCTCCCTGTCCGCGGCGCAACTCCTCGCGGCGACCGTCCTCACCGCCCCCACCCTGGCGGCCGGAGGCCTGGCCCCCGTCGACATCACCCCGGGGCAGCTGATCGCCGTCGTCGTCCTGGGGGTCGTCGCCACCGGAGTCACCTTCCACCTCACCTACCGGAACATCGCCGCCGAGGGCGCCACCAGCACGGCGACCGTCGGCCATCTGCTCCCGGTGGTCTCCGTCGGGCTGGGAGTCGTCGTGCTCCACGAGGACTTCGGCCTGCGGATCGCCCTCGGCATGGTCGTCGTCCTCGCCGGGGTGGCCCTGAGCCGCCGGTCACCACGAGCCCCGGTACCGGACCCCGCCGCGACCGCCACCCGCCACCCGAAAGCCGACCACCCGAAAGCCGGCCACCCGAAGCCACTCCATCCGAAAGCCGGCCACCCGAAGCCCGGCTCCGCACCCCAGGAACGAGACGTACGACCGTGACCACCCTGACCGTGACCACCACCCCCGCCGCGTCCGTGGCCGCCGACTGGCTCGTGATCGGTGTGGCCCGGACCCCGAACGGGCCCGTACCGGCACCGGGAGCCGCGACGGACGCGGCGTTCGACGGTGAACTGCCCACTCTCCTCACCGCCTTCGGGGCGACCGGCGCCCCCGGCGAGACGCTCCGTCTGCCCGGCCCCGCAGGAACCACCGGCCCCCTCGTCCTCGCCGTCGGCCTCGGGCCCGCCCCCGCCGACCGCGAAGGCTATGACGCCGAGGCACTGCGCCGCGCGGCCGGAGAGGCCGCGCGCACCCTGGCCGGCGCCGGCCGGATCGCCCTCGCCCTGCCGACCGGGACCGCCGAGGCCGTGGAGGCGGTCGCCCTCGGCGCCCTGCTCGGGTCCTACACCTTCACCGCCTACGTCACCACCCACCCGACACCACCGGTCCGCGAGGTGAGCGTGCTCGTGGACGACGACCTCCGTACGGACGCGGAAGCCGCCGTACGGCGTGCCCGCGTCCTGGCGCAGGAGGTGAACCGGGCCCGCGACCTCGTCAACACCCCGGCCAACGACCTGTACCCCGAGAGCTTCGCCGCCGCGGTGGTCGCCGCGGGACAGGAACATGACGTGGCCGTCCAGGTGCTCGACGAGCACGCGCTCGCCGCCGGCGGCCACGGAGGCATCCTCGGCGTCGGCCAGGGTTCCGCACGACCCCCGCGACTGGTACGGATCGCCCACACGCACCCCCGCGCCACGACCACGCTCGCCTTCGTCGGCAAGGGCATCACCTACGACTCGGGCGGCATCTCACTGAAGCCCGTCGGCGCCAACGAGATCATGAAGCGCGACATGTCCGGGGCGGCCGCCGTCCTCGCCGCGGTCCTGGCCGCGGCCCGGCTCGATCTGGCCGTCAACGTCACCGGCTGGCTCGCACTGGCCGAGAACATGCCCTCCGGTTCCGCCCTGCGTCCCGGCGACGTCCTGCGGATGTACGGGGGCCGGACCGTCGAGGTGCTCAACACCGACGCCGAGGGCCGTCTCGTCCTCGCCGACGCCCTCGTGCGGGCTGCCGAGGAACGGCCCGACGCGATCGTGGACGTCGCCACGCTCACCGCCGCCATCCGATTCGGCCTCGGCGACCACGTCTTCGCGGTGATGGGCGACGACGACACCTTCCGCGACCGGGTGCTGGCCGCCGCCCGGGACGCGGGCGAGCGCGCCTGGCCGATGCCGCTGCCGGAGGAACTGCGCGGCAGTCTCGACTCACGGGTGGCGGACATCGCCAACTACGGCGCGCGGATGGGCGGCGGACTGGTCGCCGGGCTCTTCCTGCGGGAGTTCGTCCCGGCCGGCACCCCCTGGGCCCACCTGGACATCGCCGGACCCGCCTTCAACGAGGGCGGCCCGCACGGCCACACGCCCAGCGGCGGCACCGGCTGCGCCGTCCGCACCCTCGTCCGGCTCGCCGCCGGCGCGGCGACCGGGGAGCGCCCCGGACCGCCCGCGACCGCCGTCCCCGCCACCGGAACGGGCGGGGCGGCCGGCGTCCACCCCGTCCCGCCACTCGGGGACGCCCACCCCGCCCGCGGAACGGAGGACCGGTGAGCATCCTCTACCAGGTCGACGCCTTCACCTCCGCTCCCTTCGGCGGCAACCCGGCCGGCGTCGTCCTCACGGCCGACCGTCTCACCGACGCGCAGATGCTCGCCGTCGCCCGGGAACTCAACAACTCGGAGACCGCCTTCGTCCTGCGCGCCGACGGCCCCGACCACGACGTGCGCGTACGGTTCTTCACCCCCACGACCGAGGTGCCCACCTGCGGACACGCCACCGTCGCCGCCCACTTCGCCCGCACCGTCGAGTACGGCCTGCCCTCAGGTTCGCTGGTGCAGAAGACGGGTTCGGGTCTGCGGCAGCGGATCCGTGTGGACCGCGACGGCGACCGCGTACGGATCCACATGCACCAGGGAACGGCCGCGTTCGGACCCGAACTGGACGGACCCCAGGTCGGACGGCTCCTGCGCGCCCTGGGCGCCGCACCCGGGGACCTCGCCGGCGACGGCCCGGCCCAGATCGTCTCCACGGGCCACGCCAAGGTCCTGGTCGGACTGCGCGACCGCACCGCCGTGGACGCCCTCCGGCCGGACCCAGCCGCCCTCACGGCCCTCAGCCGCGCCCTCGACACCAACGGCTTCTTCGTCTTCACCCGGGCCACCGGCGACGCGCGCCTGCTCACCTGGTCCCGGATGTTCGCCCCGGCGATCGGCATCCAGGAGGACCCCGTGACGGGCAACGGCCACGGACCCCTCGGCGCGTACCTGCTCCGGCACCGCGTCGTGCCCGCGCCGGACGGCCGTCTTTCCTTCACCGGACGGCAGGGAGCCGCCATGGGCCGCCCCGGGGACGTCCGGGTCGACGTCGGCACCACCGCCGCCGGTGAACCGGACGTGTCGATCAGCGGCACCGCGACGACGGTGTTCCGAACGGAACTGCCGATCTGATGCGGCCTCGTGAGTGCCCTCGGGCCCGACCCGGGCACCGCTCGGGCCCGAACGACCGCGGCAGCGCGGGCAGAGGGGGGAGCGGGGTGGGTGGGGCAGGGTGGGGGACATGACGACCTACGAGACGATGCCGTTCCACCTGGAGACCGAGCGACTGATCCTCAGGCCCTGGGCCGCGTCGGACGCCGAGGAGTTCTCCGCCCTCCTCGCCGAGCGCGGCAAGGAGAGGCCACCGGTCGAGCGGATCCGTACCGCCATCGGAGAACTCCTCGCCACCACCCGCACCACGGGGATCGCCCTGCTGCCCGTCCAGCGCCGTGAGGAAGGCGACTTCATCGGCTACTGCGGGCTGATCACCGGCCGCTCCACCCTGGAGGAGCCCGAGATCGCGTACGAGCTCTTCCGCCGCGCGCACGGCCAGGGGTACGCCACCGAGGCGGCCCGCGCCGTACTCGGCGCCGCTGCCGCGACCGGCCGGAAGCGGCTCTGGGCGACCGTCGCCACGTGGAACACCCCGTCCCTCCGTGTCCTGGCGAAGCTCGGGTTCGAGCAGGACCGCGTGACCACGGAGGAGGAGGCCGGTGAAGTGGTTTGGCTGGCCCGGCCGTTGCCGTGACGGCGGGCAGTGACCCTCGGTGCACCTTGAGGATTCGGGCCGTGAACTTCGGTACCGCGCGGCTGCGTTCCTCCGGTGCCGTCCCGGTGCGTCGCGCATGCCGCCGAACCGTTCGCCCGCGCGTCCGAGTGACGCCCGTGCGAAGATCCCGGCGTGAACGATCTACGCCTCCGTCCCGCCGAAGACGCCGATCTCGCCGCCCTCGTACGGCTGCGCGACGACGCGGCCCGCTGGATGCTCTCCCACGGGATCACGGGACAGTGGCGGCCCGGCGAACTCGACGAGGACCACTTCCGCCGGATCACGCAGCGCGGGGAGGTGTGGCTGGCGGAGGCCCGCGACCGTGTGGTCGGCGCCTGGGAGCTCTGGTGGGAGGACGAGGACGCCTGGGGACCACAACCGCCCACGGCGGGCTACGTGCACCGGCTGATGGTGGACCACGGAAGCGTCCCGCCCGGGACGGGACGCCGGCTCCTCGACGCCGCGGAACGCCGCGTGGCCGGGGCCGGCCGCTCGGCGGTCCGTCTCGACTGCCTGGCCGGCAACGCACGGCTGACGGCGTACTACGTCGACGCCGGCTACCGGATCGTCGGCCGCAAGGAGGGCAAACCGCAGCCCGGCGGCACGCCCAAGTCGTTCACCCTCCTCGAAAAGGCCCTACGGACCGAGCCTGCGTAGGCCGACCCGCGCCTCCGCCCGGCCGGCTCCGCCCTGCGTTCGCACCCCCTGGTGAAGACGGCACAGGCAGCCCCGGGGGCGGACGCTCGTCAGCGTTCCGGATGCGCCGCCATGGCTCTGGAGAGGAGGGGGCTGTAGCGGTCCAGTACATCGAGAGCCGCGTCAGGGTCGGGCCCGGCTTCGAGAACGTCGTCCTCCTCGTAGGGTACGAGGCGCACCGCGGCCCCGACCGTCTCCCGGTCCCAGGCACCCGCGCGCACCGCGGTCAGGAGGGCGACCAACGCCTCCCGGTCGCTCTCTCCTTCGGCCACCTCGCCCAGGGCGATGTCCGCCTCCGCGAGGAGATGCTCGTCGTCGACGAGGTGGGCGACCACCCGCCCCGGGACGCCGATCGCGGGCGCCCACGAGGCTCCGTCCCAGCGAGCCGCCCCGCTGAAGTACCGGTCCGGCTCACCGTTGAAGGGTTCGAAGAACTCCATCGGCCCCAGCGCGGCGCGGATCTCCTCGAAGCTCAGCTGCACGTCGAACTCGTCGCGATCGCGCGTCACCAGCACGGGGGCGGTTCCGTCCAGGGCGAGCACGAAAGAGCTCCCGCCACCGTCGCCGTACACGGCCCGTTCCGGCTCCGGCGCGTACCGGGGAGGCACGTCCATCACCGCGGAGAACGCCGCCTGGAAGGCCAGCCCCGCGGCCACAAGGCCGGGGGAGGGCAGGGCTGCCCAGTCCTTGTGTTCACTCATACGGCAGATCGTCCCACGCACCACCGACAGAGCCCGGGACACCGGACACCACCCCCGGCCCGGGGCGCCGTGGCCGGAGGCCCCCCCGTGCGCGGTCGGGCGGAGAGGGGTGCCTCCGCCTTCACGGACCGGCCCCGACCGCCGGGCGCCGGGCGCGCCGAGGAACGGTGAACCCCTCACCACCGCCGTACGGCGAGCGGCACCGGC
>NZ_JAPSIW010000285.1 GCF_031178505.1 Streptomyces sp.
GGCGCGGTCGCCGAGAACCAGGCGCAGCTGAGCGACGGCGGCGCCATGCAGACCCCGGCCGGCCGCGCCTCCGGGCTCGGCCGCCCCGCCCCGCACCACCAGCCGCCGGCCGGCGGCTTCGGCCCGCCCGGGAGCGGCGACGACCACGGCTACGGCAGCATGCCCCCGCAGGGCTCCTTCGAGTCGTACACCGACGACGACTTCGTGAAGCCGCGCACCGGCCGCACCTGGCTGAAGCGCTCCTTCCTCCTCGTCCTCGCCCTCGCCGTCCTCGGCGGCGGCGGCTACGGCGGCTGGCGCTGGACGCAGACCCAGTACTACGTGGGCGCCAAGGACCAGCACGTCGCGCTGTACCGGGGCATCAGCCAGGACCTGGCCTGGGTCTCGCTGTCGGAGGTGGAGAAGGACCACCCCGAGATCGAACTCAAGTACCTCCCCGCCTACCAGCGCAAGCAGGTCGAGGACACGATCACGGGCGGCGGCCTCGGCAAGGCCGAGACGAAGATCGCCGAGCTGGCACTCCAGGCGACGGCCTGCAAGAAGGCCGAGCAGCGCCGCCAGGCCGCCGAGAAGGCCGCCGACCGGGCGAGCAAGCCGCCGGCGACCGAGGGCACCACCCCCGAAGGCACCGCCACGCCCGAACCCAAGCCCACCACAGCCGCTCCCTCCCCGGGTCCCACCCTCACCGCCGAGGAGCAGAAGCTGGCCTCGAACTGCGGCAAGCAGTAAGCACCCGTAGGGGGCCTTTCACCACCATGAGCGTTGTCACCAACACGACCACCATCGGGGCGATCGAAGCACCGAGCCGCCGGAACACCGAGCTGGCGCTCCTCGGCTTCGCCGTCGCCATCCCGGTCTTCGCCTACCTGAACGTGGGCCTCGCCATCGACGGCAAGGTCCCCGCGGGCATGCTCGGGTACGGGCTCGGCCTCACCCTCCTCGCGGGCGTCGCCCACCTGGTGGTGCGCAAGTGGGCGCCGTACTCCGACCCGCTGCTGCTGCCGCTGGCCATCCTGCTGAACGGTCTGGGTCTGGTGCTGATCTGGCGTCTGGACCAGTCACCGCGGCTGATCCAGCTCGCCAAACTCCAGTACGGCGCCTTCAGTCCGTCCGCGCCGAACCAGATGATGTACTCGGCGATCGGCATCGCCATGTTCGTGGGCGTGCTGCTGATCCTGAAGGACCACCGGGTCCTCCAGCGCTACACGTACATCTCCATGGCCGCCGCTCTCGTCCTCCTCCTGCTGCCGCTGGTCCCCGGCCTCGGTACCGACAGCTTCGGCGCCAAGATCTGGATCCGCATCGGCGGCTTCTCGATCCAGCCGGGTGAGTTCGCCAAGCTGGTCCTCGCGGTCTTCTTCTCCGGCTACCTCATGGTGAAGCGCGACGCGCTTGCCCTGGCCAGCCGCCGCTTCATGGGCCTCTACCTGCCGCGTGGCCGCGACCTCGGACCGATCCTCACGATCTGGGCGGTCAGCCTCCTCATCCTGGTCTTCGAGAACGACCTCGGCACCTCGCTGCTGTTCTTCGGCATGTTCGTGATCATGCTGTACGTCGCGACCGAGCGGACCAGCTGGATCGTCATGGGTCTGCTGATGGCCATCGCAGGAGCGGTGGTCGTCGGTTCCACGGCCAGCCACGTGCAGTCGCGTGTGGCCGCCTGGCTCGACCCCTTCGAGTGCCTGAAGACCGCACCTCCCGGCACGAACATGGCGTACGCCTGTGACCAGATGACGCAGGTGCTCATGTCCTTCGGTTCCGGCGGCATCCTCGGTACCGGCCTCGGCCAGGGCAACTCGGACCTGATCAAGTTCGCCGCCAACTCCGACTTCATCTTCGCCACCGTCGGTGAGGAACTCGGCCTGACCGGTGTCATGGTCTTCCTGCTGTTGTACGGCCTGATCATCGAGCGCGGCATCCGTACCGCCCTCGCCGCCCGGGACCCCTTCGGCAAGCTGCTCGCGATGGGCCTCTCCGGCGCCTTCGCGCTGCAGATCTTCGTCGTCGCCGGCGGTGTGATGGGCCTCATCCCGCTCACCGGTATGACGATGCCGTTCCTCGCGTACGGCGGCTCGTCCGTGATCGCCAACTGGGCGCTCATCGGCATCCTGATCCGGATCAGTGACACCGCACGCCGTCCGGCGCCCTCCCCCGCACCGAACCCCGACGCCGAGATGACCCAGGTGGTCCGTCCGTGAACAAGCCGCTGCGCCGGGTCGCGATCTTCTGCGGCCTGCTCGTCCTCGCCCTGCTCGTGCGCGACAACTGGCTGCAGTTCGTCCGCGCGGACGAACTGACCGCCCACCCGAACAACACGCGCGTCCGCATCGAGCGGTACGCCAACGAGCGCGGCAACATCATCGTCGATGGCAAGCCGATCACCGGCTCCGTCGACTCCGGGGGCAACTACTACAAGTACAAGCGGACCTATGTGAACGGCCCCATGTGGGCGCCGGTCACCGGCTACGCCTCGCAGGTGTACGACGCCAACTTCATCGAGAAGATCGAGGACGGCATCCTCACCGGCAACGACGACCGGCTCTTCTTCGACCGCACGCTGGCCATGTTCACCGGCGAGAAGAAGAAGGGTGGTGACGTCGTCCTGACCCTCAGCGGCGCCGCGCAGAAGGCCGCCTTCGAGGGACTGGGTGACAAGACCGGGGCCGTCGTCGCGATCGAGCCGTCGACCGGCAAGATCCTCGCGCTCGCCTCCACCCCCTCGTACGACCCCTCCACCATTGCCGGTAGCAATGACGAGAAGGCGTGGGTGGCGCTCAATTCGTCCAAGAGCAAGCCGATGCAGAACCGCGCGCTGCGCGAGATCTACCCGCCCGGCTCCGTCTTCAAGGTCGTGACCGCCGCCGCCGCGCTGGAGAACGGCAACGTCACCGACATCAACAAGCCGACGGACACCCCCGAGGGCTGGAAGATCCCGCTCTCCACGATTCCCATGAAGAACCACGCCCAGGGCTGTGCGAACGCCAGCCTCAACCGGGCGCTGGAGATCTCCTGCAACTCGGTCTTCGCCAAACTCGGTGACGAGATCGGCGTCGAGAAGATGAACGAGATGGCGGAGAAGTTCGGCTTCAACGCCGAACAGTTCGTCCCGGTCCGCTCGGCGGCCTCCGTCTTCGACAAGAAGGCGGAGCGAGGCGGTAACGCCCAGGCGGCCATCGGCCAGTTCAACACCGCGACCACCCCCCTCCAGATGGCCATGGTCACGGCCGCGATCGCCAACGACGGCAAGCTCATGAAGCCGTACATGATCGACGAGCTGCGCGCCCCGAACCTGGACGTCATCAAGAAGAACGAACCGGAGGAGATGAGCCGGCCCGTCTCTCCGGAGAACGCCCAGCTCCTCCAGCAGATGATGGAGAACGTCGTCTCCGAGGGCACCGGCGGCCGCGCCGACCTGAAGATGGACGGCGTGAAGGTCGGCGGCAAGACGGGTACGGCCCAGCACGGCGAGAAGAACTCCAAGCGGCCCTACGCCTGGTTCATCTCGTACGCCAAGACCGCCGAAGGTTCCCCGGTCGCCGTCGCCGTGATCGTCGAGGACGCGTCCGGTGTCTCCCGCGAGGACATCAGCGGTGGCGGCCTGGCCGCCCCGATCGCCAGGGACGTGATGAAGGCGGTCCTGAAGGGCCAGGGCTGAGCCAGGTACGGACCCGCTACGGGACCGGTACGGAGACCGCCTCGACAGGGGCGTGGATCAGGTACCGGTCCTGTATCAGGTTCCGGTCCCGGACGGAACGCCTTTCCGGGGCCGGTAGCGTATGCGCGAACAGCACACACCGCCGGACCACCCATGGGTGCGGTCGGGACAGACGGAGAGGGCTGGATTAGCTATGGATGAGCCGCGTCGCCTCGGCGGCCGGTACGAGCTGGGCTCGGTGCTCGGCCGCGGTGGCATGGCCGAGGTGTACCTCGCCCAGGACACCCGGCTCGGCCGCACCGTCGCCGTGAAGACGCTGCGGGCCGACCTGGCCCGTGACCCGTCCTTCCAGGCCCGGTTCCGCCGAGAGGCCCAGTCCGCCGCCTCGCTGAACCATCCGGCGATCGTCGCGGTCTACGACACCGGCGAGGACTACGTCGACGGGGTCTCCATCCCGTACATCGTCATGGAGTACGTCGACGGGTCGACCCTGCGCGAGCTGCTGCACTCCGGGCGCAAGCTGCTGCCCGAGCGCACCCTCGAGATGACGGTCGGCATCCTGCAGGCGCTGGAGTACTCGCACCGCGCCGGCATCGTCCACCGCGACATCAAGCCGGCGAACGTCATGCTGACGCGCACCGGCCAGGTCAAGGTCATGGACTTCGGCATCGCGCGCGCCATGGGCGACGCGGGCATGACCATGACGCAGACCGCCGCGGTGATCGGCACCGCCCAGTACCTCTCCCCCGAGCAGGCCAAGGGCGAGCAGGTCGACGCCCGCTCCGACCTGTACTCCACCGGCTGTCTGCTCTACGAGCTGCTCACCGTCCGGCCGCCGTTCATCGGCGATTCCCCGGTCGCCGTCGCGTACCAGCACGTGCGCGAGGAACCGCAGCCGCCGAGCAACTTCGACCCCGAGATCACGCCCTCGATGGACGCCATCGTCCTGAAGGCCCTGGTCAAGGACCCCGACTACCGCTACCAGTCCGCCGACGAGATGCGTGCGGACATCGAGGCCTGCCTCGACGGTCAGCCGGTCGCCGCGGCCGCCGCCATGGGCATGGCGGGCGCGTCCGCGTACGGCGGGGGCTACGGCTATCCGCCGGAGGACCAGCCGACCACCGCCCTGCGCCAGGCCGACGCGGGCGCGCAGACGTCGATGATGCCGCCGATCGGCGCGGACGACGGCTACGGCGGATACGACGACCGTCCGGACCGCCGACGCGGCGGGCAGAAGAAGTCGAACACCTCGACGATCCTGCTGGTCCTCGCGGGCATCCTCGTGCTGGTCGGCGCCATCTTCATCGGTACCTCCCTGTTCGAGAAGAAGGACGGCCCGCAGCAGGTCCCGGTCCCGCAGCTCGTGGGCCAGAAGTTCGACGTGGCCGAGCGGCTCGCGAACAACGCCCAGGTCAGGATCCAGGAGGCGGGCAAGGAGCGCTGCGACCAGCCCACCGGCGCGATCTGCCGCCAGGACCCGGCTCACGACGGCGTCCGGAGGATGGACACCAACGGCACCATCCAGGTGTACGTCTCCGAGGGCGCCCCGCTGACCGAGGTCCCGGACGTCAAGGAGAAGTCGCGCGAGAGCGCCGAGGAGCTCCTGAAGAGCAAGGGATTCAAGGTCAAGGTCGTCGAGGAGGAGTCCGACGAGGACCCCGGCACCGTTCTGCGCCAGAACCCTGACGGTGGCACCAAGGCCGAGCAGAACTCCGAGGTGACGATCACCGTCGCCACGCAGAAGCAGGCGACCGTTCCGTCGGTCGTCGGCAACCAGCTCGCCCCGTCCGAGCAGCAGCTGAAGACGCTGGGCTTCGTGGTCATCACCGAGTACGTGGACTCCGACAAGCCCAAGGACGAGATCCTGGAGCAGACCCCGGGCGGCAACGAGTCGGCGGCCCAGGGCTCCGAGGTCAAGCTGCGCGTCTCCAAGGGCCCGCAGATCACGCAGGTCCAGATCCCGGCCGACATCGCGACCAAGCAGTTCAAGGACGTGCGGGACCAGCTGCAGGGCATGGGCCTCGTCGTCCAGCAGCAGGGCTCCGACAAGGAGGACGCCATCGTCGTCGGCTCGAACCCGCCGGCGGGTTCGATGGTCAACCCCGGCACGACGGTCATCGTCTACACCATGGGCGGTGGGGGCGGCGGCGACAACAACGGCGACCCCGGCACCGGTGACCCCGGCAACGGTGACCCCAGCAACGGGAATCCCGGGGGTGGCAACGGGAACGGTGGCAACGACAGCGGCGGCTTCGGCGGCGGCCTCTTCGACTGACCCCCGGACCGCGTGACAAGGGCAGAGCCCCGGCATCCACCACGGATGCCGGGGCTCTGCTCGTTCCCGCCCGCCCGGGCGGTCAGCGCAGTTCGGCCGGTGGCGTGCGGTCGCGGTCGACCTTCTCCGTGCGGACCAGCTCGCCCCACACGATGTAGCGGTAGTCCGAGGTGTACATCGGGGTGCAGGTCGTCAGGGTGATGTACCGGCCCGGCTTGGTCTTGCCGGACTCCTTCGGGACGGGCTGGAGGACGTCCACGTTGTACTTCGTCGTCTGCGGCAGCGAGTTGTAGACCTTGTAGACGTACCAGGTGTCCTTCGACTCGAAGACGATCGCGTCCCCGGTCCTGAGCTTGTGGATGTTGTGGAACTTCGCCCCGTGCCCGTCCCGGTGCGCGGCCAGGGTGAAGTTGCCCTTCTTGTCCTGCGGGAGGGCGGACTTGATCGGCTCGGTGTAGTAGCCGGCGACACCGTTGTTGAGGATGGCGCCGGTCGTGCCCTGCTTCACCAGGATCTCGTCGCCGCCCATGGCGGGCACGTGCAGGAAGCCGATGCCGTCCTTCGTGTCGAGCGCGCCGGGGCCGCCCGCCCACCGGTCGCGGACCTGCGCGCCGTCCTGGTCGGCGGCGCGGTCGGCGAGGACGTTCGTCCACCACAGGGAGTAGACGACGAACAGTCCGAGCACCAGGCCCGCTGTGATCAGGAGTTCGCCGAAAACGCTGATGATGCCGGCGATCCGGTTGCGCGCACGTGCCACTAGGTCGTCCCGTCGTCCCGTCCGGAGGTGTGGGGTCTCAGCCTACGAGCGCGTCAGGCTTTCCCTTGCTGCGCGGGCGTTCCTCGACCATCTTGCCCCACACGATCATGCGGTAGGTGCTGGTGAACTCCGGGGTGCACGTCGTGAGGGTGATGTAGCGGCCGGGCTTCGTGAAGCCCGAGCCCTTGGGGATCGGGTCGATCACCGCGACGTTGGAGGGCGCGGTCTGCGGCAGGATGCTCGCCATCTCGTACGTGTAGTACGCGTCCTGGGTCTCGACGACGATCGGGTCGCCCGGCTTCAGCTGGTTGATGTACCGGAACGGCTCGCCGTGGGTGTTGCGGTGGCCGGCGACCGCGAAGTTGCCCTGCTTGTCGGAGGGCATGGCCGTCTTGAGGCTGCCCTCGGCGTAGTGGCCGACCATGCCCTTGTCGAGGACCTTGGGCTTGTCGATGCCCTCGGCGATGGGGACGACGACGTCCAGCTTGGGGATGTACATGATGGCGAAGCCCTCGCCGGGCTCGAAGGCGCCGGGGGTGCGCTCACCCTTCGCCCACGTGTCCTCGATGCGCTCCTTGGCCTGGTTCGTCTCCTGGCCGGCGAGGACGTTCGTCCACCACAGCTGGTAGGTGACGAACAGCAGCATGACCACGCCGAGGGTGATGAAGAGTTCGCCGACGGCCCGGCTGGCGATGACACCGACGCTGTCCTTGGCCTCACGGGCCGCACGGCGGGCCTCGACCCGGGAGAGCGGGCGGCCGTCGCCCGGCCCTGGCGGCGGAGCGGCCGGGGTGACCGGGGCACCGCCGCGGCCCTTGCCGCGGGCGCCCCTGCCGCCCTTGGCGGCGGCACGGCGGCGCTCCGCCCTGCCCGGCCCGGGAAGCGGCTCCACGACCGGCATGGGCGTCGTCTCGTCCTGCCGGGCCCGCCGGGGCCGCGGAGCCTCCACGGGCTCGTACGGGGCCGCGTCAGGGCCTCCCTCGGGCGCGCCGGACGGGAAGGGCACCGAGCGCTCGGACGGCCCGGCGGGCGCGGGGGAGGGCGCCGTCCCGTACGCGGGGTCGTACGGCGTCCCGTACGCCGGTCCGCCGTGCGAGGGGTCGTACGCCGGCGTGCCATACGAGGGTTCGTGCGGGGTGCCGTACGGGGCGGGCGCGTGCCCGCCGGTCCCCTGGGCGCCGTACGGCGGAGGCACCGCGCCGTATTCCTGCCCCTGGTCCTGGCCCGGCCCCTGGACGGGCGCC
>NZ_JAPSIW010000286.1 GCF_031178505.1 Streptomyces sp.
GTCCGTACGTCTCCGGGCGGGCCGGTCAGGCGTCGCGGAGCTCCCGCACCGCGTCCTTCGTGAGGCTCACGCGGACGAGAGCGGCGGCGAGCCGGGCCAGGTCGTCACCCGGCACGAGCTCCGCCAGGCCGGCCGGGGTGGTGGGCAGGCCGAGGTCCCCGGCCGCCGCCCGTGAGCGCGCGTCGAAGAAGGGCCGTACCTCCGGCCACACCGCCTGCGCCTCCCGGCAGAAGATGTCCGCGCCGACCGGCCCGATCCGGGGCACCTCCCGCACCAGCGCGCGCAGCGCCGCCGTGTCGCCGGCCGCCTCGGTGCGGAGCCGGCGCAGGTCCCCGTGGAAGCGGTCGAGCACCACCCGGGCGCCCTCGCCGAGCGCGGTCGCGGTGCTCTCGTCGTACCGGACGTACCGCGCCCGTCCCAGCGCGTCCACCCGCTCCCGCCAGGCGGAGGCGGCCATCGCCCGGGGGGTGCGCAGGCCAGCCGCCCACAGCTCGCGGGCGGCGGCGGTCGCCGTCCCGGCCCTGATCCGGACCGAGAGGAGGACGGTGAGGACGAGCAGCCGGTACAGCGGCGCGGGCTGGTCGTGAAGGGTGATCCCGGCCTCTTCGGCGTAGGTGCGGCCGTGCACGCGGAGCAGCCTGCCGACGAGCCGGTCGGTGTCCATGGAGCTGGTCTCCCGGTGGTGGGGGGCGGTCGGGCTCGCGTTCAGTCGGTGTACGACTCCAGGGTGCCGCGCCGCCGCAGGTCGAGCGTCGCGCAGTGGAAGGAGCCGCCGAAGGGCGCGTAGTGCATCAGGTCGCACGGGACCGGTTCGAAGCCCCAGGACTCCAGGGCGCGGAGCATGCCGGTGTGGTGGCGTTCCGCGACGACCCGGCGCTCGTCGAGCATGAGGACGTTCATGCTGAGCCACGTGCCGCACATGGAGGTGACCTTGAGCAGCCGGTCGTGGATCGGGTCGGGCGGCGGGGCGACCAGGATGTCCCAGTTGCGCAGCACGTCCGGCAGCCGGTCGACGTCGACGTACTCCGGGTTCACCAGCACCCGGCCGGGCGCCAGCGGCATGAACGTGGTGTCGATGTGCATGGGGGTGCGGCAGCGGCTCTCGATCTCGTGGATGCGGTAGCCGGGGCCGAGGTGACGGCGCAGCCATGCGATGCCGCTGAGGTTGGTGACGTTGCTGCGCGTCACGAAGAGGTCGCGCCCGGCCCGGACGAAGTCGGCCGCGTCGAAGACCGGCTCGAACTCGGTCAGCAGGTAGCGCATCGGCTCACCGGGCCGGGGGATCCGGAAGTCCGGGTCGAACAGCTCGTCGGTGAGCTGCGGCCTCGGTGCCGCCGTCCAGCGGGCGCCGCGCCGGAAGCAGTCCTTCAGGAGGGTGCGGTAGGCGTGGGTCTCGAAGTAGCGGCAGGGCCAGGCCATCGGCGTCTCGATGATCTCGTCGCCGACGACGAGCATGCAGTCCCGGGGGCAGGCGGTGCAGAAGCCGTGCGAGGACCAGTCGGGGGTGCTGAACCGCTGCCGGTGGTCGACCGGGTCCGGCCGCCGCACGGTCACGCCGGCCGACTCCAGGAGGGCGATGAAGCCGTCCAGCTCCTCCTGTGCCCGGTCGAGCAGTGCCCGGGGGTAGCGCAAGCCGGCCGCGAGTCCCTGGAGCCTGGCCGCGAAGCGCGGAATGTTGCAGCTCACGGCGGGGTGGCGGGAGGGGATCGTGGCACCGTCGAGACGGCCGACGACGACCTCCTCCAGCGGGTCCCACTCGTTGTGCGACCGGACGGGCGGTGCGGCGGTCGCGGCGGCCGGGCTGCCTGCGGAGCCGGTGCCGGCCGGGCCGCAGGTGGTGCTCGGGGTGGTCGTGCGGCCCCCGGGGTCCGTGGTGGGCGCGGTGACCGGGGGCGCGGACGTCGCGACGGCGAGGGACGGCTCACTCCGGAAGCGGGGCACGGTTGCCTCCTGCTGCGGTCGGCGGCGGAACACCGCGCGAGTGCCCCCTTCGCGGCCCCCGCATGCGCGGGCCGCCTGCCGAGGGGTCCTGTGCCCCATCGGTCAGGATTCGAGAAGCGCGGGCCGGGGGGCCGCGCCTAACGTTTCCGTCATGGACCTCACCATTCACACCACCGCCCTCCCGCACACCGACCCGGACGCCTCCCTGGCCTTCTACCGGGACGTTCTCGGCTTCGAGGTGCGCAGCGACGTCGGCCAGGGCGCGATGCGCTGGATCACCGTCGGTCCCGCGGGCCGGCCCGGTACGTCCATCCTCCTGGCCCCGCCGGCCGTCGACCCCGGCATCACCGAGGCCGAGCGCCGCACCATCACCGAGATGATGGCCAAGGGCACCTACGGCTGGATCCTGCTGGCCACCCCCGACCTGGACGGCACCTTCGAGAAGATCCAGGCCACCGATGCCGAGGTCGTCCAGGAGCCGACCGAGCAGCCGTACGGCATCCGCGACTGCGCCTTCCGCGACCCCGCGGGCAACCTGATCCGCATCCAGGAGCTGCGCTGATGTGCCTTCCCGGATGGGCGCGCGCCCGCACCGAGGCGCACCTGACCGCCTTACGTGCCCGAGAGGTACGTGACGTCCCCGCACCCCGCACCGAGTCGTACGAGAGGGAACCCGCCATGGCCGGCACCGCGAGCACCACGAACACGTCGAAGACCGCCGCCGAGAAGAAGGCGGGGAAGAAGACCGCGGGGAAGCCGGCGTCGTACGACGGCTTCACGGAGGAGGAGCGGGAGGCGATGAAGGAGCGCGCGAAGGAGCTGAAGGCCTCCTCGCGCCGCACCTCGCGTGCCGAGAAGGCCGCCGCGGCGGAGGCCGACGTCCTGGCGAAGATCGCCGAGATGCCGGACGGGGACCGGGTGCTCGCCGAGCGGATCCACGCCCTCGTGAAGGAGAACGCCCCGGAGCTGGAACCGAAGCTCTGGTACGGCATGCCGGCCTACGCGAGGGACGGCAAGGTCGTCTGCTTCTTCCAGAGCGCCCAGAAGTTCAAGACGCGGTACGCGACGCTCGGCTTCAGCGACCTGGCCCGGCTCGACGACGGTTCGATGTGGCCGGCCGCCTACGCGCTGACCCGCCTGTCCCCCGCGGACGAGGCCCGCATCGCCGAACTGGTGCGCAGGGCCGTCGCCTGAGGCCCTCCCCCGGACGGCGCTCGCGGGACGGAGGATCCCGCACCCGTGACCGGGCACCGTGCGCCCGGAAGACTGGGCCGCATGAAGAAACGATCAAGCGGTGACCGGGCGGGCACGCACGGCGGGAAGGACGCGCCGCGCGGATCCGGGCCGGTCCTGCGGACGGTGAGCGGTCCCGTACGGGGCCGGGAGGCCGCCGGCGGTGTCGTCGCCGTCCTCGGCATCCCCTACGCGGCCCCGCCCTTCGGCGCCCGCCGGTTCGGTGAGCCGGAGCCGGCGGCGCCCTGGAACGGCGTCCGGGACTGCACGGCCTTCGGCCCCGTCGCCCCGCAGTCGGCGGAGCTGCCGGGCGCGCCGGTGTGGCGTCCCGGGGACGAGGACGTCCTCACCGTCAACGTATGGGCACCCGAGGACGCGGCCACCGGCCCCGGGCCGCTGCCGGTGTTCTTCTGGATCCACGGCGGCGCCAACACCTTCGGCTCCTCCGCCCAGCCCGACTTCGACGGTACGGCCCTGGCCCGCGCCGGCCTGGTCGTCGTCAGCTGCAACTTCCGCGTCGGCTTCGAGGGCTTCGGCCACGTCCCGGGCCACCCCGCCAACCGGGGGCTCCTCGACCAGGCCGCCGCCCTGCGCTGGGTCCGCGACAACATCGCGGCCTTCGGCGGGGACCCGGAGAACGTCACCGTCGCCGGACACTCGTCCGGAGCCGGTGCGGTGGTCTGCCTGATGGCCATGGAACGGGCCCGGGGCCTGTTCCGGCGGGCCGTCGCCCACAGCGTGCCCAGCACCTTCCACTCGGTCGCGCTCGCCACGGCGGTCACCGGGAGGATCGCCGCCGCCGCGGGGGTCGCCCCCACGGCGGAGGGCCTGCGGTCGGCATCGCCCGGTGCGCTGGTCGCCGCCTCCGACGCGGTGTCCGCCGCGTGCGCCACCGCCCCCGTCGCCGCCGTCCACGCCTTCGAGTCCGTGATCTTCCAGCCCGTGGTGGACGGCGAGGTGCTGCCCACCGACCCGCTGCGCGCCCTCGCCTCGGGGGCGGCGCGGGACATCGACCTGCTGCTGTGCCACGCGGAGGAGGAGTACTGGTTCCTGCACACCGTCGGAGCCGTACGGGAGGTCACCACCGAGGCGGAACTCGGCGAGCTGGCCCGGGCGCTGGGCCTGCCGGACGGGCTGGCCGACGGCTACGGCGCGGTGATGCCGGGCGCGCCCGTGCTCGACCGGGCCCTCGCCGTCCTCGGGGACGCGAAGTTCGGCGCGTACACCACCCGGCTGGCCGAGACCCACGCGCGGGCCGGCGGCCGTGCCCACCTGGCCCGCTTCGCCCGTGCCCGTACAGGGGTCAGGCCCTGGCACACCGCGGACGTGCCGTTCGCCTTCGGCAACCTGGACGCGCCCGGCGCGGACTTCCTCCTCGGGGGCCCGCCCGAAGAGGAGGACCGCGCCCTCTCCCGCCGTATGCTCCGCGCCTGGGCGGACTTCGCGGCCGGCGGCGAACCGGGCTGGCCGCCGGTCACCGCCACGGCCACCCCGGCCCGCGTCTGGGCGGTCCCGGCCGACCGGCTCGCCGATGTGACCGCGTCCCCGGTCCACGGCCTGTGGCGCTCCGTCCCGTTCGGCCTCCTGCGTCCCCTGCGCGGTACGGACGCCTGACGCCCGGGCCGGAGGGGGCCGGCCGGGGCGTCGGGTCGCGCGGGGGTCAGGCCGAGGCCCCGGTGCGGGCGGCGGTACGGGCGGCCGGGGCCGGGCGCGGGACGAGGCGGCGCCGGCGGGTCGGGAGGCCCGCGGTGGGGTGGGCGACACCCCAGGCGGCGCCCTTGCAGATCAGCTCCTTGTAGCGGGCGGCCAGGCGGCCGGTGAGGACGCTGTCCCGGGCCCGGTCGTCGGCGGTGACGAACTGGATGAGGCCCTCGGAGCGGCCCAGGGAGACGCACTGCTGGAAGTAACGGATGGTCGTCGAGGGGACCTTGGTGCCGGTGAGGCGGGCCGCGATGGCGTCGGCCGCCTGCCAGGCCATCGGGACCCCCGAGGCGCAGGACATGCGCAGCGGCTTGCCGCCGGGGCCGAGGGCGTGGGCGGCGTCACCGATCGCGTACACGTCGGGGTGCGAGTGCGAGCGCATCGAGGCGTCCACGGTGATCTGCCCGTGGTCGGTGGTGTGCAGGGTCGTCGCCCGGGCCAGCGGGTGGACGGCGAAGCCGGTGGTCCAGACGGTGGCGTCGGAGGGCAGGGTGCCGCCCTCGGCGGTGGTGACGCCGTCCGCCGTGACGGCGGTGACCGTGGTGTGCTCGTGCACGGCGATGCCGAGCTTGTCGGTCACCTTGCGCAGGTGGGCGCGGCCCTTGTCGGAGAGCCAGTCGCCGAGGACGCGGGGCGTGGCCAGGGTGACGCGGAGGTCGGGGCGGGCCTCGGCGATCTCGGTGGCGGCCTCCAGGCCGGTGAGCCCGCCGCCCACGACGACCACGGGCCGGCCGGCGCCGAGGGCGGCCAGGCGCTCCCGGAGGCGGAGGGCGCCGGGGCGGCTGGAGACCTCGTGGGCGTGTTCGGCGGCGCCGGGGACCCCGCCGTCGTTCCAGGTGCTGCCGAGGGCGTACACGAGGGTGTCGTACTCCAGCACCTCCGCGCCGCCCGCCGGGGCGGCACCGGCCGGGCCGGCGGGCGTCACCGTGACGGCGCGGCGGTCCACGTCCACACCGGTGACGCGGGCGAGCTTCATCGTGACGCCCGTGCCCGCGAAGATCTCCTCGAACGGCCGGGGCTTCAGCTCCTGCCCGACCGCGAGCTGGTGGAGCCGGACGCGCTCGACGAAGTCGGGCTCGGGGTTGACGAGGGTGACGGTGACGTCCGCGCGGTGCAGCCGCCGGGCGAGGCGGCCGGCCGCGACGGCTCCGGTGTAGCCGGCTCCGAGGACGACGATGCGGTGCTGCATGTGCCTGCTCCTGTCTGCGAGGTTCGGCCGCTGTCTGCGCGGTGTCGCCTCTTGAACCGGACAGCCCGCCGATCCCTGACAGGAGCAGGGCGTGACCTGCGTCACATTGCCTCAGAGCGTGTGGAGCGGCTCCTCCTTTATCGTCCGGGCCGCCCACTGCTCGGTCGCGCGGACGAGCTTGTCCGGGTTGACCTGGCTGCGGACGGCCACGATGCCCTCCGGCGTGACCTCCAGGCAGGTGACCGCGACGACCCGCCCGTCCACGACCGCCACGAACGCCGGCTCGCCGTTGGCCGTCGTGGCGTAGATGTCGGGCGTCCCGCCGACGAGCTTCCGCTTCGCGTCCGCGGGCTTGAACAGACCCCGCAGGAACGTGGCGACCGCGACCGCGCCCTCGAACGCCTTCGCACGGGCCGGCACCTTCCCGCCGCCGTCGCCCACCGCGACGGCGTCCTGCGTGAGCAGCCGGACGAGGGGCTCCGTACGGCCGCTGGTCGCCGCCGCCAGGAACTCCTCCACGATCCGCCGGGCCGCCGCCCCGTCGATCTCGGTGCGCGCCCTGCCGTCCGCGACGTGCTTCTTCGCCCGGTGCAGGATCTGCTGGCTGGCGGCCTCGCTGATGTCCAGGATCTCGGCGATCTCCCGGTGCGGGTAGTCGAACGCCTCGCGCAGCACGTACACCGCCCGCTCGTTGGGCGTCAGCCGCTCCAGCACGACGAGGACGGCGTACGAGACGGACTCGCGCTGCTCGGCCGTGTCGGCCGGGCCGAGCATCGGGTCCCCCGCGAGCAGCGGCTCGGGCAGCCATCTCCCCACATACGTCTCGCGCCGCGCGCGGGCCGAGGAGAGCTGGTTGAGGCAGTAGTTGGTGAGGACCTTCGTCAGCCAGGCCTCGGGTACCTCGATCCGCTCCACGTCGGCCGCCTGCCAGCGCAGGTACGTCTCCTGCACGGCGTCCTCCGCCTCGCTCGCCGAGCCGAGCAGCCGGTAGGCGATGGCCTCCAGCCGGGGCCGCGCGGCCTCGAACCGGTCGGTGTCACTCGTGATCAGCGCCATGCCGCGATCCTAGAGGCGCCGCGCACACGTGCGGCAGGGCCCGGCGGTTTTCTCGGGGAGGGTTCGGGGCCGGCCCCTGGGGGACCGGTGCTCCGGCCCGTCAGGTGATCAGGGAACGCCCGGTGGGGGCGAGCCGCAGCAGCCTGGTCGGGGCGGTCCGTTCCCGGGCGAGGCCCGGCAGGATCTCCGCGCGGGCGTGGGGATGGGCCCGGACGGCGGCGGCGTGCCGGTGGTGCGCGTTCTCGTCGGCGTACGAGAGGAGGACGACGGCCACGTTCTCGCCGGTCCGGACGGGCAGCCGGGTGAAGGTGTTCGGGGCGTCCTCGGTGGAGAGCAGGGCGAGCGGTTCGGGCCCGGTCGCGCGGAGCACCGGCAGGAGTCCGTCCCGGAGCAGTTCGACGCCTTGGTCCCGCCCCGGGGGGAACGACCACAGCACGGCGGCCACGAACCGGTCCGGCGCCGGTGCGCCGACCGGCGGCCGCGCGGCGGGGGAGGCGGGGAAGCCGCTCCCGGCGGCGCGGGGCCGCAGCAGGAGGACGTCGTCGGAGTCGGCCATGGTGGCGTTCGCCCGGGGCCCGTGCGCGGCCCACACCGACCCGCCGTAGAAGTCGGTCAGCGCCCGGTGCCGCACGGCCATGTCGGGAAACCCCCGGAGCCATACGAAGCGGTCGGGGTCGTCCAGGTCCCGGAACTGCCCGAGGACGCTCATCCCCACCGCCTCCTGCGTCTCGGTGAACTCCCGGTCGAACAGCTCGATCAGTTCCTCGCGCCGGCCGGGACGCAGCGTGTAACGGCGCAGTTCGATCAC
>NZ_JAPSIW010000995.1 GCF_031178505.1 Streptomyces sp.
CGCCCGCCCCCGGCACCGGGCGCGGCTTCCGCATCCACGAGGTCGACCGCGGCCCCGGGCTGCCCGGACGCGGCCGGCGTTTCGCCTTCGCCGCGGCCAGCGCCGTCTCCTTCGCGGCCATAGCCCTCGGCGGCACCCTGCCGCTGGAGTCCTCCGTGAACGCGAGCGGTCGCGGACAGGGCACCGGCAGCGCGATCACCCCGCTGCGGGCGAGCGCCTCCGCGACCGGACCCGGCGCGAGCACCGTGCGCGGCGCCCGCTCCGGGGAGCGCTCCACCGGCGCGCAGTCCCTCGCGGGCGAGGCGCCCCCCTTCGCCGCCCGGCCGCTCACCGCGCCGCGCGGACCGCTGGCACCCGGGCACGTCCCGCCCGTCGCGCACTCCGCCCCGTCGCCGCTCCTGGCGGTACGGCTCCAGAACCAGGCGGCGCACCCGCCGTTCGCGCTGTCCCCGTTCATACGGCCGACGGGCCCGGTCCCGCATCTGGGCCTCGGGCCCGTGCCGAGCCCCGCCCCGGGCCCGTCCACCCTGCCGCTCGGCTCCCCCCGCTGACCCGCGACCTGGTTGAATCCTGGGGCAGGGGCCCCGAGCCGGGGGCGCGCACGGGTCAGCGGTTTGCGGGGAGAGCATGAACGACGGGAAGCCGAACTGGTGGAGCCGGCCTTCGACGGCCCCGGAGGCGGCGCGGATACCCTCGCCGCCCCCCGCGGACGACGACTTTCCCCTCCAAGCCCCTCGACCCGCCTCACCGGCGCAGGCCCCCGAGCCCGTCCCGGTGGCGGTCGACCTGACGAAGGACGGCCCGGCCGGTGAGCCCGTGGGCGCGCCCGCCGGGGGCCCGGCCCTCGACGCCGTACCGGCGCCCGCCGCTCCCGCCGGGCAGGCCCCCGCGCCCGCCCCGCCGGCCGTCGACCTGACGAAGGAGCGCACGCCGGTGGCGGACGAGCGCCCGGAGGAGCCGCACGAGCCGCCCGCTCCGGTCGCGCCCGTCGGCCTCCCGCCGCACGACGCCGACGCCGCGCCCGTCCCGTACGGCCGGGACGAGCTCCCGGCCCCGCCGGCTCCGCAGCCGCTGCACGCGCCCGACGAGTACCGGACGCCGCCCTACGGGGAGCCCGGGCCGTGGGCGCCCGCGCCGCCCGTGCAGCGGCCGGCCGCCGCCGTACCGCCGCAGGCCGTACCCGCGCCCGCCGCGCCCGTACCCCACCCGCAGCCGCAGAACGTCGCGCCCGCGCCCTGGGTGCAGTACGACCCCTGGGGCGCCGGCCCCACCGGCGTCACCCCGGTGGCGCCGCCCGCGAAGAAGAAGCCCGGCAAGGGCCTCGCCCTCGTCGGCGCGCTGCTCCTCGCGCTCGTCACCGGGGTCATCGGCGGGGGCGTCGGCGCCTACGTGGAGCGCCACGGCGGCCTCACCACCGTCGAGCTGCCCCAGGCCGGGGCCGCCGACACCGGCCGCGCACCCGAGAGCGTCGCCGGCATCGCGGCCAGCGCGCTGCCGGGCGTCGTCACCCTCCACGTCAGCGGCGGCGGGGGCGCCGGGACGGGCACCGGCTTCGTCCTCGACACCAGGGGCCACATCCTCACCAACAATCACGTGGTCGACGGCGCCGGCTCCTCCGGCGACATCACGGTCACGTTCTCCAGCGGCGAGAGTGCCGACGCCGAGCTCGTGGGCAAGGACGCCGGTTACGACCTCGCCGTCGTCCGGGTCACCGGCGTCTCCGGTCTCAAACCGCTGCCGCTCGGAAACTCCGACAACGTCCGCGTCGGCGACCCCGTCGTCGCCATCGGCGCCCCCTTCGACCTCTCCAACACCGTTACCTCCGGGATCATCAGCGCCAAGGAGCGCCCGATCACCGCCGGCGGCGAGAAGGGCGACGGCAGTGACATCAGCTACGTCGACGCCCTCCAGACCGACGCGCCCATCAACCCCGGGAACTCCGGTG